>JBARVL010000069.1:0-35666 GCA_049646245.1 Crinalium sp.
CAATGTGTTCGGGCTTGATTTCCACTTCAAGCAAACTTAGTTGATCCAGTAGTTGTAGTGCATCCCGCATTCCTCCACCAGCAGTACGCGCCAAAGCTGTTAGTGCAGCTTCCTCAATCTCAATTTCTTCAAGTTCAGCTACATTGGTTAATTGTTTGGTTAAATTGGCGATTGAAACTGCTTTGAAGTTTAAGACTTGGCAACGACTGACGATGGTAGGTAAAACTTTGTGCGCTTCTGTAGTGCAGAGGATAAAAATTACCTTAGCGGGTGGCTCCTCCAAGCACTTGAGTAGTGCATTAAATGCTTGTGATGATAGGCAGTGAACTTCATCAAGGATAAAGATTCGATAGCCGTGTCCTACTGGCGCTAAGTGGCTGCGTTCGATCAAGGCTCGTGCATCATCTACGCCGTTGTGACTAGCTGCATCAATCTCGCTCACATCAAGGCTACTGCTCTTTTCAATTGAACGGCACGATTGGCACTTCCCACAAGGAGTAACGGTGGGTAGTGAATTGTTAGAACAGTTTAGGGACTTAGCTAATATCCTTGCTGTTGATGTTTTGCCTGTTCCTTTCGGGCCTGTGAATAAATAAGCTGGTGCAATTCTCTCCGACTTGATGGCATTCGTTAAGGTTTGACTCAAGCAGTCTTGACCGACTAAATCTGCTAATAGTTGAGGGCGGTATTTTAGAGTTAATGGCGTGTGCATTTGTTATTAGAAGTTATTCAATCTTTTTCAAAAAAAAGCCCCCTTTTGGGGGCTATTCTTGGGCAGATAACATGGTGCTTGTTTGTACTAGCCATCTGACTGTGGCATCAACATATACTTGAAATCCATTACCAAACTTGGGTTTCCCATATTTCCAAATGGCACTAATATGACAGGACTTTCTTTGCTTCCTGTCATGTTGACTTGTATTTCACTACTAGGTAAACTTTTTAGTCCTTCTGCCAAGAATCTCAAATTAAAGAGTAACGTTTCGTTTGTGGTTTCTTCATTGTTAATGCAAGTAATAGCACCTGCTAAAACTTCTTCACCACTACCAAAATCTCTGATGATCGATAGTGATAGTTCTTGCTCTTTAACATTGATGTCAATTTTGACAGTTTTCTCATTTTTGTCGGCTAAACTCCCTAATCTAGAGAGAGATTTAACTATTCCTGCTTTGTCAACTATTACTTGCTGGAAGCAGTTTTGCTCAAGTAATTGGGGATAGTTTGGATAATCGCCTTGTAAGCAGCGACTGACTAACTTTACCTTGCCAGATTGAAATGCGATCGTGGCTGTTTCTGGGTTGTATAGCATTTCAACTGATGTAGCCCCTGTGCTGTTTTGGATGACTAGCAGCTTTTCCATTGCCCGCGCGGGTATGGTACATTTAATTTCTTCTAGAACCTCTGTGTTCTCCTTTTTACCGATACCTTTTGTGGAAGCTTCTATAGCAGCTAAACGACTTCCATCTGTTGCTGCTAATTTGATTCTGTCTTGTTCTAGTTTGAAGAACACTCCAGTTAGTATTTGCTTAGTTTCGTCTTTACTCGCAGCAAAGATAGTGGCTTTAAGTCCCTCTTTTAAGGTTTCTGCAGGTATAGATCTTGCGATCGTAAATACTGCTGGTAATTCGGGAAATTCTTCAGTAGAGATCCCTTTGATTGAGTATCTACCAGCATCAGCATGGATGTTGATTGTATCGTTTTTCCCCGTCATTACGATTTCGCAATCGCTGGGAAATTTGCCTACAATATCTGTTAGTAGTGCGATTGGAAGTGTCGTTTCACCCTCCCCTGTCACCTTGCAGTCAACGACAGTTTGAACACCCACGCTTAAATCATAAACAGTCAAGCTACACGATTGAGTATCTTTGTTAGCTATAATTAAAGCATTGGCTAGGATTGGATGTGTCGGTTTTGCAGGTGCAATACCTGTCAGAATATCTAAAGCTTCTTTGAGTTTTGCTTGGTTGCAAATTATCTTAATTTCTTGACTTTTGGTTTTAGTTTTAGTTGGAACAGTTGGAACAACTTTAGTTGGTTGATCAGTTGTTTCTGGTTCTGATTTTGGTTCCGACTTAGGGCTTTTTGATTCAGGAGTTTCTGTTACTACGGATGACTTTGCTGCTTCAGCTTTAGCCCTTTTAGCTGCCATCCTTTCGGCTTTGGCTCTTTTGGCATCAGCAGCCGCTAGTGCGTCAATGTCATCATCAATGTCAACGTCAATATCAATATCATCAGTAATACCTGAAGAGGAAGCAATAGTCGCTCCTACTTTGTTTTTACTACCATCAGTAGTAGTTGTTGTTTTCTTTTTGGTAGTACCTGTTTTGCTATCGGTTGCAGGAGCTTTTTGGATGGTATTCATTTGTTTTGTAGGCTTAATTTCAAAAAAAAAGGCGGCTATTGCCGCCAAGTTCAACATAATCTTGTTATCGAATTTGTAGTTATTTTAGAGTTTTAAAGGAATATCTTCATGTAGTATAAGTTGTTTTGCGATACTATTTTTTTAGCTGTACTTTGCCTACTGCGTATTCAGGCGATAGGGCATTCGCCCCGCTAAAGCCTCCGGCATATGCACGCGATGTCTACGACGGGCTACGCCTACGCACAACTATTTCGTTATTTTGTATTCAATAAGACTTAAGTATTTTTCACGATCAACAATTTGATGTGTAATTTAATACATTGTCGGCTTAAAAAGAATGACAGGAACTCATTTTTTTGTGTAGAAAGAGTAAATTTACTGTCATTTCATATTAGTTTTGTAAAATAACAATAAAGTTGGAAACTGGTTAACGCCTCAAAGCCTTAACTTTCCGTATTTAGCTCACTATTATACAAAAATAAAGTTGGAAACTCTATTACAGCATAGTGCTTTCAACTGTTGATCTCAAAAACAATAAAATTGGAAACTCATACTACAATGTTTACGGGTATTGAGGCTATATTCTAATCCTGTTGACAAAACATTACAAAGCAATTCAGAAAAAGTAAAAACCTAATTCTGGATCTAAGTTGAAAATTTTTCTATTTCTATATATGTTTCTACCTTGTAATATCCCTATAATGTTACTTGCTATACAGCACTTGTTTGACGGCACTGCTGCCCTGGCGCGAACTGCACCAAAAAAGTTGCATTGACTAACAAGTGAAAAAGCGCGTTTAGAGCTAAAATGATTAAACAGAACAAAGCAGGTGTAATGATCATGCAGGCTATTTTTTGGACTGGAGAAGAAGTTGCCCAAAGAGCCAAACACTTTTACGAAAATGGCATTCGTCAACAAGTGGAGTGTGATGATAACATTGGCAAGATGATTGTGATTGATGCGGAAACGGGCGAATATGGAATTGATAAAACTGGTGTAGAAACAGCATTAAAGTTAAAGCATCAAAAACCCAATGCCAGATTATTTACGATGCGGATTGGTTATGATGTTGCTGTCAGCTTTGGGGGAGCAAGCGAGCGTACTGTCAAATGATTAAAGGAAAATTGATTGACAGGAAAGCCGTAGTGCCAGTAATTTTTCGTTTACCGACACAACCAGATTTTTCTATTGATTTTATTATTGATACTGGATTCAACGACCATCTTACCTTACCACCACAAGCCGTCAGTGCGATGAATCTGCCGTTATATTCCACTACGCTTGCCAGATTAGCCGATGGTAGGGAGGCGTTATTATCTATTCATTTAGCAACAATTGTTTGGGACGATCAAGAAAAAGTAGTTCCTATTTTAGCATCTGGTTTTAAACCTTTATTGGGAACAGCTTTGATGGAAGGATATCATCTAGAGATTGATTTTGAAGACAATGGTTTAGTTTCGTTACAACAAATCCCACCGTCAATTTTATAGATTCAAGTTGAGGAGCTTCTTCCGTTCGCTCTTCGTCTCGCTTCTAAGGCTTAAGCGAGGCTTATCGCTCTCTGGGACAAGTGGGGCGATCGCGCGGACGATGAAAATGGCAAAGAAGCATTTTATTTGGCTTACACCTAACCGCACTAATACTTGAAGTTAAGTACAACTGAAAAAAATACCAGCCAGATTTTATGGCTGGTCAAATAGCTAAAGGTACACATAACTTCAGTTGGTTCACAGAATTACTTAGTTGAGTTTCCAACTTTATTGTTGAGTTTCCAACTTTATTGTCATTTTACATAGTTTTTAGCTAGTGATTAACACCCTATTTTTTGCGCGTGAAGCACCCACATACCATAGTTGGTTACATTCTCGGACGCTACCGTTTTGTCCGTATGCTTTCCGGTTAATGTCTTTTCCGTCAATACCAACTTCTTCAAAGGTTGAACCTTGAGAATTATGCACAGTTAGCGCCCAACAGTTACGAACATCTGCAAAGATTTCGCTATGCTCGTACCAAGCTTTCCAAAGTACGGGATTACTTTTGGCACTTTTGAGTAACCGCGCATTATCCTTATCAAATGACTCTTTTCCATCCTCATGCAGACAATAAACCTGTCTTGTATCACTTCCGCCGCAGTCATCATCGTAGTCGGTTCTCACTTCGAGCTTCCAGGCAGCATATCCAGCGTAGAAGTCTTCTTCTACGTCTGTGATTTGGAACTCAGTGGAGGTTGGGAAGATTGTCGTCTTTCCGTCCGGCGCAATGATTGGGCTGCGGGCGATTAGTCTCTCGCCGTCAAGGAACCTGGGTGCATTTTTTCCGTAAACGAATTTGCGGACTTGGCTGTTCCAGTAGTCTACCCGCTTGTTCGTGTAACATAGCATCCTATAGCAATCGGGGTTGCTATCAAATTTGGTGGCAAACTTTTTCAGATTGTATTTCAGTAGGGTTTCTTGCCCTACAATTAGCGCACCGTTCTTTTTGTCAGCCGATTTCAAACTAAATGGTTTGAACACTTCTCTAGTTTTGAGTGTTTGTCGGCAAGCTGTGACGAACTCTAGCAAGGGAGAGTCAGCACCTTGTCTAACTACTTCTGTTAGTACCGCTTTGTTCTTGAGGCTGAATGATGGCGATCGCCTCTCGTTGACTCCACTGCTGGAAACTGGAGGTAACTGACCAGGATCACCCATTACGATTATTTTAGTCCCTCCATCAAATAGGGAGTTGTTTTGGTTTATCTGCTTTTTGATTATTTCCCATAGTTCGGTGGAAACCATTGAGCATTCGTCCAGTACGACCACATCGTAGTAATGTAAATTGTTCTGGGATACTTGTTTTAGCACTTTCTCAGTTCCAACCTTAACAGGTGCTAATCCCAGTAGTTGATGAATCGTACACAAATCTGCTCGAATTAATTTCTTTTTTGACATTTTTCTTAACACGCCCAACGCTTTATTAGTTGGAGCAGTCAAGACGACTTTTTTACCTAAATATTTCAACTTTTCAATCAAGTTGAAAATCACGGTGGATTTCCCTGTTCCGGCGTATCCGTACAATCCGAAGAATAGTTCTGGGGAGTCGATGAATGCCTCCATTTTTTGAAGGGCTTTTGACTGTTGTACAGTTAGTTGCAAATGAGTTACTTTGTTGTTTGAACCTAGTACTAACACCATTTTTAAACCTTCCTTTTATCCAAACCATTGATGTCAATACCAGCGATCGCTGGTATTAGACTCAATGCTTTTAAAAAAGTAAATTTATGATTTTTACCATAAAGTGCCGAATTCGCAGTATTGTGTTTCCGAATTTAACTTACTATTTTATATAGATGGAGTTTAAATATAAAATTTGAAAAATTTAAACCCTAGTATAATTACTAAGGTTTAAATTTAGTTAAATATTTTCTATCCACATTTTTGCGACTTCAATCGTAGCCCAACCATGAGCTACAATTATTACTTTGTTGAACAGTTTTATGTGGTCAAATGTCCACCCAAATCTTTTGTAATTTTGTGGTTGATTCCACTGTTCTACTATTGAAAATTGAACCCAGATCATTTTCATATTGTTTGCTCCTAAATCCTTATTCTATAGATGCGAAGCGAAGCGCGACGAGTCGTTCGCATTCCTCACCCACTACCTTTAAGATGTAAAACCCCCGTATCGGACGGGGATTTTACACTTTAGCTAACAGCTTTCAAATTGCGCTTTGTGGTTTTTGTTGTTGGCTTTTTGGTGCTGGGTTTTGATTCAGATGCGATCGCATCTTTAATGATTCCCATAACCATTTCTGGTTCTTTGGCAACTCTATTTTTGATTTCTGCCCTTAATTGGCTAACAGGCTTGCTGGCTCCGTTAACGCTTTGGCTTATCTTTAGTTCGGGATTTAATTTTGTTAATTTTCCAGCAACTTTCTTGCAGATTGTCACTGGCAACTTGTCCAGATCTATATCGTTACTAACTAAGGTTAAGGTTGTTTCAACTACTGCAATTGCTTCGTCAATCTTAGCCGTTTCATCATTTTCAATTAGTTCAGCAGTTTCTTCAACTGGTTCAACTATTAGAATCGTTTCGTCAATCTCAGCCGTTTCAATCTCAGCCGTTCCATCAGCTTCGATTGTTTCAACTGGTTCAATTTCTGCAATTGTGATTGCTACTTCGGTCGCATCCCATAAGTCGCACTCTACTTCTTCGTTTACAGTATTGACTATAGTTGGTGGTGCTATTGTTACGGTTTCAGTTTTTACCGTTGTTGTAACAGCTTTAGGCGCTTTAGGCTTGGGCTGGTACATTACTAAACTCATGCCCACAGTTGTCATAATTCCAACTAATGTTGAGAAAATTAGGTCTTCCATTTTTTTGATTCCTTTATTTGTTATTAACCTGCTTGATGTAGTGATAAGTCAGGTTACTGTTCACTTTCTACACTGCGTTAGCAGTTCCGAATCTTGTCTAATTAATACTTCTTGTCTGAATCAAGAGTATAACTTTTTCTATAGTTTTGCTTACTCTTGATCCAGTTATAAACATTGTTAACCTAGCATTGATTGATTTAATTTGTCAACAGTTTTGTACGGTTTATAAAATCAATATGCAACTCTTTGTTTAAGCCATTGTAGTTGTTTTCCAATGCCAAGTCCTAACAACGGTAATTTAACGTGATAACCTGCTTCAAGAAGCGGTGGGATTACAAATTCTCGGTAATGTTTCCCTCCAAGGATAATGAATTCAGTATTTTCAGGTGCAAGGTATTTTAATTTTTCTACAACTCTTATCCCCCATTCGCGTCGCTCTTGAATCGTCAGTTTATAAGGCGATTGTTCGTAAGGTTCTAGCATTTCCTTTGGTAGTACTACCCCGTGTCGGGCGCTTAACAGTAAGTATTCCACTCCTAGTTTCTCTACATATCTTTTGGCTGCTTTAAACCACTGGGAAATATATAGTTCTGATGCGATCGCAGATTTGGTACTCTTTTTACTAACGCAGGCAATTAATGCTACAGTCCTTTGCCTAGTAGAAGTCTTTTGTGCTAATACTAATGCTCCTAAATTATGGGTAGCTCTACCATGATTGCTTTGATGTGAACCATAAGTCCTAGTGTCAAATCCGTTGTGTCTTAGTAGAGAACAAGGGTAGCAACTGCATACAGGAATATTAATTTTTGAGTGAAGCTCTTTAATCTGATGCTTAATTAGTTTTTCGCCTTGTGCAATTAAGAATTTACCAGCTTTAATTGCTTCAATTAAGTAACTTGAACCATCATAGGAATCAATGCCAATTTTGTTGAAAGCTTTAGCATATCGTGGTGAGCATAATCCTAGTACGTGCAGGTAGCAAGTGTCTGGGAGAAAGTTACGAATAGCGGTAATAGTTTGTAGATTATCTTGTTTAGAACCCGCTTGTGATGCCATTCCTCCAACTGCCAAAACTTTATAACCAGCTTGGTAAAGGAATTCGGCATTCTCTAATTTTTCGTTGACAGTTGCACCATGAATTACTGCCATTGGGCTGCACCAGGGCATTCGTTTTGCTGCTAGTTCTAAAAATGCGATCGCATTAGTTCTGTTGAATTCGCGCCTAGCTGTTAAATTAGTTCCTGGCAATAAGATCATGTCGGGTGGGATAATAATATCTCCAGGTTTCACGTTACGGCGTTGATATTCTAAGATTGCCCAATTTGCATTAACCAGATTTCCGCGTACTTGAGGAATTTCTTGCCATCTATATGACCACGCGCCTACATCCCAGATGATAGGTAAATTACTAGGAATTATTGCTTGATTGAAAAATATTGAGCATAGCCAGCCATAAGGTTGTAAGTGAGCCTCTAATAATTCCCACAATCCATACCTTTTTTGGTTAATTAGTAGGTAGTCTGTTTTCCCTATGACAGCGAAATACTTACTTTGTTTCACAGTCTTATCTAGTTTAAATTTCCTTGATACGTCTGCGATCGCAGACGTAAGTAAGGGTTTAAACCAGGTGATAAGAAAATACGCCAGTAGTTAGCGTAATTAGCTTTACTACTGGCATATTTGAACGATTAATGTTTATCTAGTACATCCCAGAATTCCTGTGGTAATGCTACATTTGCTGGAATATCCACGTTACTAAATAGGCTGACAATTTCACTGACTTTGAAGCCTGCTAGACTGCATCCGATCATCGTAACTAAACATTTTTTATCTGGATTATCACCAGCCCACGCTAAGAACTGCTTAACTTGGCATCTCACTTGCTCGATAGTTATTGCTGGTTTGTGCGATCGCAGTTCTTTGGTTACAATCCCGTAACTTGCACCTTCGTAACCTTGCATATAGCCCTTAGCAGTACCATAAACTGCCCATTTCCCAATACTGCCGGGGCTGTGCTGGTAATTTCCAAAAGCGCATTTTGCAGCGCCCTTGCCATGCCGACCTTCAACATTTGTCCCATAGACGAATATTTCGTTGGGCTTAAGTTTAGTGACAAATTCAGGAGTTACTAACCGCTGCCTACTTTGGCTTCGTCGCTGCTCTAATTGGTTTAATAACCAAACGATTCCTTTATACAATATTTGAGCATGGCATTTAGGCGCTACTTTGCTATCGGCTTGGTAGTTAGGAAAGTTAATGCACCAACACATTAAACCTTCTACGTCCCCTTTCCTAATTTCCTTTGCTAAAGCTACTACTTTCTTGAGGTACTGCTTTTCCCAAAGTTCTAGCCTTTCAGTATCCTTTGCAAGTGCAGCTTTTAGTAGCTTGTATAGCCATTTTCGGTACTCGGAAATGCAATCTTCTAAACTGTCTACTAGCCAAACTGCCACTTTGGTTTCCTTGTGGCTGAATGGGTTCCCTAGCCCTAATTCAGCTAAGGACTTACCTCTACCTACATATTTGATTTGATTATTGTTGTTTAGCAACTGCTGATTAAATTTGTAGATGTCAATCATCACTTTGATCCAATTACTTCATTCTGGTTACAGCGATCGCTGTCTTTGTGGTGGTGGAAATATTTGGATTTGGTATAAATTCTTAAAGTTATACATCAAGTTATACATTGCGTATACGCGATCGTATACGTGCAGATGCAATACTACTTCTGTCTTTATTTAGCCCGGTCTGGAACCTGACAATAACTTAAAAATTTTGCACCCTGACAGTGCTGAGAGCAGTTTACAAAATGTCAATAGATTAGAAGAAGTTCAACAGATTAGTGAGCAACCACATAAGTGCAACTCTAGGTTGGTTTTAAAAGGAATTAAATTTGTTTCCGACCCTCAACCTGATTTCCACTTTTAAATCGCTTTTAATTTTCTTGGTTGATATTTATGCTTATTGGACTATTTGTTTCCTGATTTGTATTGGTTTGACGCGGATAGGTTGGGGTTGGAAATGTTCGTGGATCTGACGGCAGGCTTGGCAAGGTGCGTTCATTTGGTGGAATGGTGCGTGGGATATTTGGTGGTTGTGTTGGTAATGAAGGTGGTGGTGAAGAAGGTATTTCTATTCTCGGTGCTTCAGGGTTGGGAGGTAAAGGAGGCATATTTTGATCGTTGAGGTAATCTAGCGATATTTCTCCTAAAGCTGTAATTACTGATAGTGACACTCTTGCTTTTGCTGCGGCTTTGGCTATGGGCATAGAATTTCTAGCTAGTGCTAAAAACTCTTTGATTCTGAAGATTATTGGGTCACTAGCGTCTGTATAGCCTCTGCTAATTGCAATCCTTAAACCTGTTTCTATATCGCTTAAGGTTGCCATGCGGTTCCCTGATACTAAAATTCTTTGTTCTATGTAGGGAGAGAAAGGGGAGATGGTGATGCCATTAGTAGTTACTTGTCCGTAGCTAGGAACGACGTTAAAGGTATAAAGTTGTTCTTCTCCATCTGGTGAGCGCGTTTTTACCGATAGGTTTGTGATGAATGTGGTTGTAGCGCCGGGGAACCGTAAAGGTTGAATCACTTTCAAGAATATGGTCTTAGCCTTTTGGCTGTCTAGTGTTGCGTCTGTGTTAATTACAGTTCTGGACGGATCTGCTAGAAGTATGTAAGTGATTATTTCTCCAGTTTTAGTAAAGTCTATCACTGTCGCTCTTCCAGCCCAAACTGGAACATTTACAGTTCGGTTTATAGCAGTTTCTCTGTCTATTATTGTCAATGAGGTGTTTTGAGAGACGGCTTTTATAGGTATAGTTACTACTGTTGCAATTAATATAGTTTTGGCAATTAACCCTTTAATTTTGTTGATTGTAGCTTTCATGTTTTTGAATTGATTATTCAGATTTTTTTAACAACTGTTGATTATTGTTTAATTTGATACTGAGTAAACACACAAAATAAAACTAACTCTTTTAGCTTTAGCTATTAAGTATATCATATAATATGCAGTTTTTATATATTAAAAATCTATTAACATACAATTATTTGATATGATAATTAAAAAAGTTTGATGCTTGCATTGTGTTGGCTGTTATGCAAGCAAAATTGTATTTCACTATTTAATTAATGTGCTTTTAGAAGTTATGTGGTTTATTTTTATAGATGCTCTGCGATAGCAGATATATTTATTTTATTGTTGCTGAAGAAGTTATAGTGTCTAGTTTATTGAAACATTTTATACACTATACGCAAATTTAAAAATTTAGTAATTAATAAATGTTTTTATTTAGATAGTTTGTAAACAATACAAGCTATCCAATAAAAACTTATAAGAAAAATAATTATGCCTAGTAAACGTGCTGAATAGTATGGCGAACAGATGAAAAGATAGGCAATAAATAAAAATGCTAACCATCCAACTAAATCACTATAAATAGTTCCCTGACCATAGGTAGCATCGTCTATTTCTCTAACCCGTTGTCTTTCTTTATAAGTTAAACTTTGGTGGTTTTTTATTTCTTTTTTAGATAGTTTAGTCATTGCTCAATAAATCTATCAATTTAACTAATAACAATACAAAAATAAATTCTAATTTATATAGCTTGTTTATAAATATTAAAGTTTTAAAGCTCATAAATTTATGATTATTAATTATGCGGAAAGTAGGCAGGGAGGCATATTATAAATTAATATACACCTCCTCGCCTTTTATAGTTTGAGTTTTAAAAAAGCGTTTGTAACTACAGTTACTTCAGTTCCTGTTGGTACTACATTGATATTTGGTCTTCTTAATAGTTCTTCTGTCGCTCGATCAGATCTTTGTTCTAATCGTCTAGCTGTAGCACCGAAAAATCCTTCAAGTGCTGCCCCTAAAATGTTAGGTTCGCTTGTGGTGGTTCTAGTTCTTTGACTACTGCCAATATTAGAAGAATCAAATATAGTTTCGCTGCGCGGACGATTGATAATTTCTCCAACTTTACCTAAACCGCTTAAAGCTCCTACTAACAAGTCTTGTTTAGCGATATTTCCACCAGGATCGAAATGCCCTCTAGCAATTAGAGGTTCGTTATTTTTACTGTTTATTGTGATAGTTCCAATTGGTATTTGCTGCTGTCGTACTCGACCTTGTGAATCTTTATAAACTATAGCGATCGCACTTAGAGAAACAAACTTGTTGCTGGCTATGCTATCTGGTTGGGCGATGATCACAGTGCCTTTGGGCAGTCCTACTGTTCCATCAGTCGCCATCAGGCTTTCTGTCAGTTCAATACTTGTCCTACTTCTGGTTGGGTCTTGCCCCGCCTCATTCCAATTTAGAGGTACTATTACCCGCCCCTTAGCTGATCTGCCTATAGCAATCTCCCTTGTGGTCTTTATGCCTGTGCCTGTTTGATTTCTGGGTTTACGATTTAGTATTCCTTCTTCACCATCAGTAAGTGCTATTGTAAGTGCGTCGTTATTGCTGTCACCGCCGTTATAAACTAGGAAATCTGCGCTTGCTACAAGGCTTCTGTCAACAAGAGTTTGAGTTTGATATTGATTTAATTCATTGTTATTGATGGCTTCATTACTATTTGAATCGGTTGTAGTATAGGCAACTGTTTTTATTGTTGCTCCATCTTCAGTAGGTATGTTACTACTTTGTCTATTTGTTATTTCTTCTACAGTTTCTTCGGTGTAACTTTCATTACTATCTCCGATAGTAACGGTAGGGATTGTGGTGGAACTTGATGTAGTTCTGTTACTACCTGATCTAATATTTTGCTGTATTTCTGGAGGTGATATGTTAGTAGGTTGTTGGCTAGTTTGTGTTTCTGTCGTGCTATTAACAGTAGATGGGCTAGCACTTGTTTGAGAAGTTTGATTACCTTGATTACCTTTATCTGCTCTAACTTCACCTAATTGACTTAGCCTTGCCCATTGTTCAGTAGGATCTACTTGCTCTACTTGCGGGCGAGGTTGCAGTGTATTAGCTGGAGTTGCAATTCTAGGTTGAGGTGCGGGTTGTGGATTGTTTGCGGGTACTCGGACAGTTCTCGTAATAGTCCTTGTTACTACTCTTGGTGGCGATTCAACTGTTCTGGTAATTACCCTTGGTGGAGCTTGTACAGTCCGAGTAACTACTCTTGGTGGGGGTGGTGCAGCAGTTCTTGTTGTGGTTCTAGCTGTTGTGGATTCAGGTTTGCGATCGCGGATGGTGGTAGTGGTAGTAGTGGTTTCTGGGGTAGGTGCAGGACTTGCTTCAATTGCTCTACGTTGATCTTGAAATGCTAAGTTGGCTTTTAATTCAGCGGAATTATCCACAACTGGTGCGGGTGTTGGAGTTGTTTTTGTTTCAGTAACGGTTTTTTTAACTGGTCTGGGTGCAAATACTCCAAACCATACCATTATTAAGAAAGCTCCGGCTCCACCTACCATAGCCAAGATTGTTAGTAATCTTATTCCTGGTTTTTGAGATGTGGCTTTTATTTCCCCTGTTTCAGTTTGTTGTAATCGTTGTTCTTCCGGTATTAGTAGCTCATCATCATCTTCTGTATGTGTATGTGTATGTACTCCAGCTAATAAATTTTGCTCTTCTAGACTTAAATCATCGTCGTTAGCAGTAATTGTAATAGTTTGAACAATGGGAGGACTTTGTGGGGGTGGATTATTGTCTCCATTATTACTATGGTTGTTTTGGATGGTTGTATTTAGGTTATCTGGATTTTCAAATTCTGCTGGGTTCATTTGTCATTAAGTTTTATTTTAATGGGATAAATTCACTGAGTTGTTGTATTTCTAAGCCACTTGCTCTTAGTTCATACACTTTCTGTTCAAAAACATTAGTGTCCTTACCGAACGTTGGGTTTTGGATATCTGTGGCTTTAATCCTGAAAGTGCGATTAAATTCTAATCTTTCATCACTCCCTGTTTTTCGGTCAACTAGCAATCTAGTAGCGATCATATCTACATCCCATACCCCCGGCTTTACTTCTCTTGGTTCTGAGATGTAGGAAATAATAATAGCTGCACGCAGACCTCCAGAGAAGATACTTGTAGGTACTAAATCAGCTATTTGTGTTAGAGAGGCTTTACCAAATTTTGGCTCCATCAATAAAGAAGCAAAATAAGTGCTGCTTGGTACTTTTTTGTTACCTACTTTTACTCCTTGATCAACTTCGTCCGTACCAGGAACTTTGCTATCCCAGTTAAAAGTAAGCTGCGACCAATCTCGGACAAATTTTTGAATTACTGTGGGATACCTCCAGTATTGATCTTTTTCAGAAACGTAGTAAGTTTGACCATTTAGTAGTTGTACATTTGTTGGTTTTCGATTAGCTGTTGCATTAATTTTAACGGAAATGAAAAGTATAAAAAGTAGTATTAATGCTTGAACTCCAGCAATTCCAACGAAACATAGGGCTAGGATTTCTTTAGTTTCGGGAAGTAGTTGCGTTTTTTCAGTTAGTCGCTTAAGTTTCATTTTTTTATCTTCTTTCTAACCCACTGGCTATTATATTTGTGGTTGCTCCAACTAGATTGCTTCCCACATCAATTAATTGTTTTACGTTTGATGCAATGCCGTTGTAAAGGGCAATTCCGCCACCACCAGCTATTAAACTTGCAAGAATTGGTGCAAATATTGCTAAAAAGAATAAGAATGCCATATCTGAACTTTCTTCTGCTCCAGATTTAACGAGGATAGCTGCTGATAATCCAACTACAATGTTGTATCCAAGTTGTATTCCAAATAGGGCGATAAAGCCACTCGCCCAAGCCCATATAGGACGACCTTGGAGTGGAAGTAATGACATTCCCATTGCTATAGGCGCAAACAAGGCTGTCATTAATAGGGCAGCCTCTAGCATATTTGTAAACGCCCATTGCAAGCTAAATAGTATAACTCTTATTATTTGAAACATTGTTGCTTTGAATATTGATCCAACAATGTCATTTAGCCCTGTACCCATGTTTTGTACTGAATTTATAAAATTGCTTAAACCTGGTAATGCTCCTCCAGCTTGTTGTTCTGCTGCTGTTAGTATTTGTTGTGCTTGAGGTTGTTTAGAAGTCCAGCAGGTTGTTAAATCTTCTCCTGCTTTCCCTTCACAATCTTTGTATAAATTTTCTATTTGTGTTTTGTAAGTTCCGGTCAACGTCACATCAGTGATGGCTTTTTTGAATGTTACTTCGCCTAATTGCGCTTCTAAAACGTCAGTTACTATTTTGTGAGCAAAATTTCTTTCCATGGTGATGGTTTTTGCTAACAAGTTGCCGTTCTGTCCTAAAAACAACATAATTACTATGGGCCAAACAAATAAAGCTATTAATTCTGACCAGCTTTGGCGATCAATTATTTCTTTTCCACTGGTCATGCTTAGGTACAAAATACTTACCGCAGCTAAGGCAATTCCTAGTTTTACTAATCCAGCCCACAACCCTGTATCTGGGTCAAATAAAGTAGTCCAGCTGTCCTCCCAACCTGCTGCGGTTGCTTTTGCAACATCCATCGCCCCAGTGATCATGCCAAGCCCGTCATTCTCCCCGCCAGTTGGCGGGTTTGTTTGCATTAATAGTTGAATCATGGTTTGGGTTTAAAAATTATACAGGGTTGTAATTATTGGGGTTATATTAGATTTGATTGTCTTTAGTTCGTAAACCAGTTATCGTTGCTAGTATTTGGTTCACTTTTTAGGGTAAATCCACCTGGCATTGTTAGCATACTTGCTTGTCTGCTGGCTTGATTTCCTGTAGCAATATCCTGACGGCGCTCTGATGTATTGTTTTCTGATGCTAATGAAGCTGTTTGTGCAGCAAGCACATTACTAATGGCTCCGTTACTTCCTACTTTTTGAGTTTCTCTCAAAATCCTTTCATTGGTTTGAGCGTTTAGTGCGGTTTGTTGAGATAAATTTTGCAGGATATTTTGAGTTACGTCTTGGCTTTGGCTATCGTTTGCTAACCCGACGTTGGCTGCTGTGTCTTGTTGTGTTGCTTCTAACATTGCAGCACTTTGTGCCTGAGCAGAGGCGTTTAAATTATTAGCATTCGCTGTATTGATAGCTGCTGTACGAGTAGCTTCTTTGCTATAGTCGTCTAGCACTCCATAAGAGCCTGATGTGCTGATTCCTGACTTAGTTTCTAGTTTTTCTGAAAGTACAGTTGCAGGGTTACTTGAGGTCGATCCCCCCATAATTAAACTGGCAATCTGACTAAAATCCGGTATTTGAATCGCTCCAATGGTAGAGTCAATTAAACCGCCGATAGTGCCTAAAATGTCATCTACTACAGAGTTGCTTACCTCATTAATAAACCCTCCTATCTGATTGCCAGATAGTGGTGTATATTGACTACCACCTTGTTGGTTATTATTAGTTGCGTTTAATCCTAAGTCAGCTACTTGGCTTATAGTTGGTGTGCTGCCTGGAATAACGCCTTGTCCGTTCGTAGCGGTAATTTGGTTAGCAGAGTTCAAGGGATCTTGAGTGTTAGCTTCAGCTTTTAACGCGATGGCAACTATTCCAACAGTTAGTGCTGCAATAGTGAGAATTTTGGTTTGAGTTTTTAAATTTTTCATGGTGATTTTCTGACTTGAAATTCATCAAGGATTTATCCCTGCTTTAATTTTAGGTGGTGAATCTAAAGTTGTATCATTAATTTTTTGACCAATATGATCAAATCCAATACCTTCTTTAATTGCTTGGCAATATTCATTACTAAAGTGTTTTAAACCCATTAACTGTCCCTTTAAAGTTTTGGGGTATTGGGACATTATGCGATCGCGAGCTTCTTTTTCATTTTGATTATTAGCTAACGCACCTAATGTCATCTCGCCAGGGTAGAATCTGGTTTGCCAAAAACGTCCGCCTTTCTCCAGCAACCAACAGGAATATAAATCTGCACTTTTTGGTAAGAAAGCTTCGGTGGCATTTTTGCTGATAATGCTTGGGTCGTAATTTAGGTATTTTTGAGCAGCTTGAACCCCAGCATTAGTGATTCTGCCTGTAATTCTGTAGACCATGTTTTGCATGATTTGAGCGCCCGCAGAACACTGACAAATTGCATCAAGATCCTGGCTAGATAGAACTACACTAATGCCTTCTTTCCGTCCCGTAGCGCACAATTCACCGATTGAACTAGCAAACCCGCTTTTCTTGAGTAATACGCTTAACTCATCACCTATAAATAAGCTTCTGGGATGCGATAGTGCGTTGCGAATGCAAGCCATTTGAGCATTGAGGGACATGAGATAAGAATCTTGTTCATTACTCAAGCCCGATAGGGCAAAGAATTTAATAGCAGGTTCTGGTGAAAATGAACTGGGTTTACTTAATGATTTGCCAACGCGGGTAGCGAGTAGTGCTTGTGTTTGACTGTTGATTTGATTAATCGCAATCCTATCAATATCCTCAAAGGATTTAAGATTTAATCGTTCTCTACTACAAAATCTTAGTAAGTCGTGCAGGGTAGGCATCTGTTGCCATTCAATAGATTTCCACCCTTTTTCAAATCCCGCGTTGTAGCGTTCAATTATTTCTGGATCGCGCAAAAACATTTCGAGCATCCGAAGAACGACTGAATCAACTCGTTGAGCAAGGTGTGGCTGGTTGATTTTCCCCATTGCAATTGCGACCAGGGCGTTCCTAACAAACTCTTTCCAGGTATCTAACCGCCGTTCTTTTTCAGCTTTATCAAAATTTCTTAAGTCGGGTGGTTCCATTAGGTTAGAGTTATGGCTGCTGATATCGTAATAAGCACCTTCATCCCCTAACAATTCAATCAGTGTTTTGAATGTGCTACTTCCGCCTGCTGAAATATCCATGCCCACTACGGGGATATTGCGAGCTAATGCAGCGATCGCAAATCGTGCAATTAAAATAGATTTACCACTTCCTGACTCACCTGTAATTAAAGCCCGACTAATTTGATCTTCAAACAAATCTATAAATAATGGCTTCCCGCCTTTTTCTGAAATAAATTCAACTCCTTTACGGTCAATGTCGCGTGGGATAGTTAGGGGTAATACTCCGGCAACAGTTTCCGTATCTAAAGTCATTCGCCTTTCTGAAACTGCGAATCCACTGTTCAATAACCATTTCATAGTTATTGGGAGAGTTTGCAACCAAATTTCCCAAGCAATATTGCGTTCCCTTAGCACTTTGGCATTGCCGAAACCTTGACTAAGAAGGTTACAAGCTCTTTCTAGTTCTTCTGCAGTGTTGCGGTATACCAAGAACACTACTGCACAATTGAGTGCTTTAGTACCTTTGTAAAGGCGGCGTTGTGCATCAAAAGATTCTTCTTGTTTGATTTCAGCACCAATATCTCTTCCTTGCCCTTTAGTTAGGGCGCGGGTATTAGCACCTTTTGATTGTTTAGCTTGACGAGCTAGATTGTCGTTAATTATAAAGTTATTTGTGGTACTGATCTCTACCCAAGCTTCAGTATTGTGGACGTAGGAATTAGATAATATTTTCCACATCCATTTGATTTGCTCTCGTGTGTTTGCCCAACCACTAGGAGCTTCTTCTAGAACCATTGCACCGCACACTTTATCTATTCCTGTTAAATACACCCGGCTGTTGCTTTGGCGGTGTTCAGGACAAGCTGAATTACCTTTACTTCCTTTAATTAATACTGTTACTGGATGTTTGTCAGTAGTTCTTTCTTCCTTGATATCAAACCCTGTTTCAGTCTCAGTCATCCTAATAATCTGAGGAATTGCTGGCGCAACTTCATTATTAAATCTTTCCCACAACCACTCCCATAGCTGTTTACTATCCATCGGAGTGCAATCTAGCCCTATTTTGGTATTTAGTAATAATTCCCAAGGTACAAAACCTTCATCGAATGCTTGACGTAAAAGTTTTATATAAAATTGTTCTTGATGGTATTTTTCAGTTCCAGCTAGTTTATCTCGTAAATCTTTTGCCCAGTCGATAAATTTACCGATCATGTCGCGCGAATTGTGTTCGCCTGTATTGTCAGCAGTGTAAGTGCAGAACGCGATCGCGTTCCAAGTCTGTCTTTTACCTTTTTGTGTAAGTTTTTTAATTCTTACTTGTTCATTCCTAATTAAGACTGCAATAGGTTTTAATTTGCAGTTATCAGCAATTTTAGTTAATTCTTGTTGTTTATCTTTATCATTACTTTTGCAACTTAAATGAAAAGTGATTTTTTCACCTACCATTAAGTCTTTCATGCCTTCTTCAATGGCGGAAGCAGATTCAACTATTTCACTTCTAAATAACTGGTCGTGCAAACCTTGATTCTTGAACCCAAATACTATCTGAAATCTACTACCGTCTTGACTGGTTAGTAAAAAACCTGAAGTTTTTCTCCCATCTTTTTCTATTTCAACTATACCAATAAGATCTAGTTCATTTTGGAATGGCATGAATTTATTCACTCCTCCACTTTGTTTAGGTACAATTATTGGTTTTACTCTGACTCTAACTTGCGAATCTTTTATTTCAGTAGTTTTTTGTCGAAAATTTCTTAGACTTGGTATTGGAGAAATGTATATAGCATTTCCATCACACCATTCTCTACCTGGAGGCTTTTTTAAAGAATCAATGAATTGATTCGGTTTGTCTCCGGTCAGGAGCCACCAACTGATAGTTAGCCAGAAGCTGATTGCAAAAAACCAAGTCATTCCTAAACTTGTTAATCCATTGGTGATTGTGTAGGAAAAGATTATGATTGCGAACCAAGGAATTATTTGTGAAGCTGGAATGAAGGCTATGCTTGCTTGCTTTCCAAGAATTTTATTAACACTAATAAAATCTCGATCTGGATCTTTTATCGCCATTGATGACTCCTACTAAGACTCCTAATATGCGGTTAGGTTTGTACTTTATTTATTAACCTCCAGTACCAGTACCACTTCCAATGAACAAGAAAGTGATGATATCTAATGCAAATACAATTCCGAAAGCTAATCCAATTTGTGTAACAATTGGCCGCCAATCATTTTGCTGTTGCCCTTGATTATAGGCGTAAAGTCCTGCTCCTCCAGCTAATAGAAGAAATACCCCTCTAAAAGAACTAAAAATTAGACCAATTGTATCTTCCTCAATTCCTTGTCCGCTATTGGCTACTAGCTCTTTCATGTATGCTTCTAGCCCAGTTAAAAAGACAGCTTGTGCTGGCGCTCCGAAAGTACCAAATACAGCAGTTGCAGCAAGGATTAAACTTGATATATGCCAGAATTTAATTTTAGTTTTTAGCTGCTTTTCCAAAACTGGAATTGCTCGTACTATACCTACCGCGCCCATTGCTACTAAGCTAGCGCAGCCAAGTACGCAAACAAATAATGGCTCTCTAACAATCAAGTAAGCTAAAATTACACTTAACATAGTTCCGTAAACTAAGTCAGCTTTAGTAATTTTTAACTTGCTTAGTAGTTGTTTTGTGCTTTTTGAGGGTGCTAATGCTTTTGAGTAGTTAGTCATTGTTATCTCCGATAATTCTATGTTGATTTTAAAGTTTCTTAATTCTGTTAAATTAAGCTATTTGATAGCTGGTCTCTAACTTTTTGTGGGTGGCGATCTTTCCCCTTTCATTTTTAAACACCTCTTATTTTACCTTGTTATAATTCAAGCTCATCATCATCTTCGGCTTCAATATTCTTTTTATTTGACGTTGCTTCGGTTTCTTGGGTTTGTTTAAATTCTTTGGCAATTTTTGTAATCTTTTCCATATCGTCTACTTCTATATCGCATTTTTTAACTTCTATTTCATCTCCATCTATACTGGCTTCAAATATTGGGATTTTACTAGAACTATTTTTGTCAATTGCTATTAGCTTATCTTCATCACCTTTAAATACACAACTACCTAACGTGAATGGCTTACTATTACTTTCAAATCTTTCAGGGAAAGTTTCTTTAATAACATCAGTTAAAATTTCAGCGGCTTGAATAGTTTTTAATTCTTTATATTCCTTTTCTGTTTGTGGGAGGTCATTTGTTGACTGCAAGGCTTCTTTAGTTAAATTATTATCTAATATTTCCCATTCTTTTGTACCTTCTTTGGTTGCTGAAAATAAAGTTTTTGGTTTTGAATCATTACTTTTGAGTAATATCTCTGTTTCGTTATCACTTTCAAGTAGAGTTAAGATTGTATCATCATCTATTTCTATGCCACTTCTGGGTATTCTGCCTTCTGTTTTTTCGATAGCTTTAGCAAAATTAAATAAATTTTCAGCAGCATTTTTTTCATCTGTTTCAGGTGTAGCTACTGTTTCAGTAAACTCTTCTTTATTTTTTTGCACAGGTTTATTTCTTTCAATGTTTTCACTATTGGTAGTAGGTTCAGCATTTTGATTCTCTAGTTTGTTTTCCAAACCTTGTACTACACTTTCTAGGCGATCTAAGCGTTTGTTTAGTTGGTTAAGGTAATCTTCTATCTTGTCTAATTTTTCTTCGATACTACTGTTTTTAGGAATTTCTAAGGGTGGTACTTTATTTTCTGGATCTAGTTCGCCAACTGTTTTTTCAAGCTTTTCACTAATATTGTTGACCGCTTTTGCTAATGGATCGGCTTGCTCTGGTTCTGTAGCTGGTTTTTCAGTCGATACATCTTCTAATTTCTTATGTGGACTTTCGGAGGTAGGTTTCTCATTAACGTTTTCCATCCGTTCTGAAAGATTTTCAGTACGTTCAGAAGTTTTTTGAATATTTTTTAGTATCCCTTCAATTCTGTCTTCTTGTTCAGTTCCTTTGACACTATCTATCAAGTTCCCTAAATCTTCAAGAAGTTCTGTGCCTAATACTTTTCCTAGCATGACTAACTGCCCCATACCGCCAATAAGAGTTAGTCCAGTGACCTGTTGACCTGCTGTTGTCATTCTTTCAGCTGAGTGTTGTATTTCTCTATCAACCGCTCTGCCATTTCTTTGTTTAGGTTGAGGTCTAGGTTGAGGTTTGCTTCTTGAGTTATTGCTGGCGTTAGTTTCAGTATTATGATCGTTACTGTTTTCTGTAGTTCCATTAGCTTCCTCAAGCCCCCCAAGTTCATCAAGTACACCTTTTTTTACATTCTCTTTACTATCTGGAACTACATTATCAGGATTATTTTCTTCAGAAATATCGGCAGTTTTTCTAACTTCTTCAAGCCCGTCAAGTACACCCTTTTTTACATTCTCTTTACTGTCTGGAACTACATTAAGGATATCCTCTTCGAGTTCATCATCGTTATCTACTTCTCTTAATAAACTATCAAGGTCGTCTATAACAACCTTGCTATCGCCTCTATCTGTTCCAAGCCCATCCATAATGCCGGATTTTACATTGGAATTCTCTAATATATCGTCGTCCAGTAGATCATCGTCTAAGCTTTCCTCGGCTTTCCCTTTAGCTGCAACTTTTGGTTTTGCCGATGGAGTCGCGGTTTTACTGGGTGAAGTCAATGGAGCTTCGTTTGTCTCTGCTTCTAAATCTTTAAGTAATCTTTTAGTTTCTTTAGCACCATCAATATCTAATTTTTTGCATAGTGTCCCCATTGAGTATTCAAAGTTATTTTCTTTACCATCTGCCTTGCAAATAGAAAGACTGCTTGCTGTACGATCCTTTTCTTCATTGAAACTATAGTTAACTCCAACTTTCCCTTCATTGGCACCAGTTAAAGCCATGAAATTAGCTTGAAAAGTTAGATCAGGATCACCTTTTTCTCTGGGTAGGATTGCTACTTCACCCTCCTCGTTATTTTTTAGAGTGTATTGACTACTTTCTTGTTGCAATTTTTCGTTAAATTCTGTCAGATTTTTTACGCTGGAGTCTTTTAATACCCCGTCTAATATATCTGCCATGAACTGTAATTCATCATCGTTAGTTATATATTTAGGTTTAGGTGCTGTTGCTATTACTGTTGGTGCTGTTCGTTTAACTGCCATGTCTTTGCCCTTATAATTGAAATTTTGTTTCAGATAGAAGTTAATTATTTAAATATTGCCAGCGAAAATTTCCAGTGAGTTTTTAATCCCCTGTCGCTTTTAAGTGATAAATTAAATTATTGTTCGCAATTACTATTGGTATGTCTTCTGGTATGCCAAGTTTTGGATGATTATTTTTTGTGTGTAATTTTTTAGTTGTTATTAATAATTATATTTATGAGTGTTTTTACTGTTTACCCTATAGATAGATTTGAATCTCATTCTTTAGGTAGGTTTTCTGCTTGTTTATTTCCCTGCGTTGTATTGATTAATATAAAGTGTTAATTTTATAAACCAATGTATAAATTATATTTTTAGTCAACTAAAATTAATTTTTCTTTACTATTTGGTTAATAATCTGTCAACAATGTTAATTAGGTTCTGCTTTACTACAAAAATCAAGGTTATGGGTTAAGGATTGGTTAAAAATTTTGATTATTCGCAAAAAAAAAGCCAGCTATGGCTTTTGTTAATTTATTTTTCGGAAGTTATGCCTCCATCTGTGCTTTTACACTACTGCTTACTTGGTTTAGCTTTCCGGCTCTTTTTAGCTGAACAGCTTCATCGAATCTGCTAGCGTCATAATCGCTTAGAGGCATTAGTGTTTCCTTTGTGCGTAGGTTACACTTGAAAACTTGGTCATTTCCCTCGTCTCGAACAGTACATATTTGGCTCGGTCGGACGGTAGCTACCCAGTTACATACAGTAAATTTCTGTTCTTGGGTTAAGTCGCGATCGCCTTTAGCCATTTGAGTACTAATTTTGTCGATTAGTAGTTTTCCGTATTTCTCACTTTTGCTGGTGTTTGTCGGTGTTTGAGTAGTTGATTTTTCACGTTTGGCAGTTCCAGATTTTTTACTGTCAATCACAGCATTTAAATCATCGGCTTCCTCCCACCAGTTTTTAGTTGCTACCTCTTTAGTTTTTGGTGTCTTAGCAGTTGGTTCTTCATGTGTAACAGTTCCAGATTTTTTATTGTCAATCACAGCATTTAAATCATCGGCTTCCTCCCACCAGTTTTTAGTTGCTGAATTTTCAACTTTTGTTACTTTAGGTGTGGGTTCAGTAATTGATGGTTTAGATACAGTATTTGAAGTTTTATTAGGGATAGGTGTTAAACTTTTGCTTTTTGCTTCTGGGTTTACTTGTTGTTCCCGCTTTTTCTCTTTTTTTGATGTTATTTCTGGTAATTTTATTGATTCGCGATCAACTTCTAAAGTCAATGCGGTAGGGTTTTTCGTTGTTTTAATTGTTGCTACAAATGTAGTTCCTACAGGTAGTTTAGGGCTATTATCATTAATTGTCCCTAAGTTTTTACCATCAATTTGGAGGATAGGAGCGCCATGAGACTTTATGTAATCTTTGTGTTCTTTTGGTAGGTTTATTGTTCCTACTGTGAGAGTCACTGGTTTTTTCCATTTCTTGTCAGTGAAATCTTCTTCTGTTAAATCGTTGTTTTTATGTTTAACTCCGATTACACCGATTTCTTTGACTTTATACTCTGCCAATACTTTGCATAATTCATCAGCAAACAGGTTGTAGAAGAGTTTACTTTTACCTGGCTGTTCTCTTGACTCAATCCAAGGGCAGTCGGTTGGTGCTACTACTGCTAGTTTATTAACTTTTTTAGTCTTAGGATCGGTCAATGTTAGTTCGTTAGGGTCTATTAAATTTTCGTTCTTGCCAAATTTATTCTTGAGAGCTTCAATGTAGTTTGCAGTTTCTTCTGGTAACTTTTGAGATGTTGGAATCTTGAAGGCAAATTCTACTAAAGGTAGAGTTTCATGTGCGATCGCTTCATATTTTATGCCTCTTGCATCTAGTTTATCTTTCCAAGCATTAGGTAATTCACCTTGAACTGCTTGTGTATCATAGTTAAGACCTTTTTGATCAAAGGCTTTTTGGACTTTTCTTTTAGAATCAGGATCGCTGACAATTAATACCTTTTCCTTCTTTTTGTGTTCATATTTAATATCACTATTATCGAATGATGATCTGTATTTTTCATCTACTACTAACTCCTCTTGTTCGGTAGGTACTTTTTTGAATGGGACTTGTAGAACATAAGCTTCACGAGGTAGTGCTTCATGGAGTAATTGGTACTCAGGTTCTACGCTGAAGCTAACTTTAAGCTCCTTGGCAACTTCCTGGCATTTTTGTCTGTGTTTCGATGTATTAGGTGAAGTATGCGTAACGTGCATTAGTGCTGTAGCAAGCTCTATACGTCTTTCAGGGTCGTTTCCGCACAATTCATTTACTTCTGCGCGATAGCCTTCATACAAGTTACCAATTGCTTCTTTGAAAGCGATTTTGTCATCTTTAGTACGCTCTTTAATAGCGCCAACTTCTTTCTTGAAACGTTGGTTTAAGTCTGCTGCCCATTCTGCGTCTTTTACTTCCTCAATCTCGCCTTTCTTTTGTAGTAAGTAAGTGAATTCGTCTCGATCGCGTTCTTTTAATCGTGATGCTTCCCAGTAAGGGTTAACTGCTTCCCTTGCTACAACATTAATAGCGTTGGCTCCATCTGCTGGCATGGGGAATGCTTTATATAAGCGTTCATCCTTTTTGTAATCGAACAAGTGACTTGGATGATCTTCACAAAATTCCTTAGTTACTGTTAATAATTCTCCAGCTTCTATTCCAGTTTCTCTAAGTATCTCTTTGGCATCTTTACCTCTAAGTGAATTTTTCTGGTAATCGACCTCGTACTGTTCCATGATGGACAGTCCGACAATCAGTCTTTTTTGTTCAGCTTTAAACTCTACTAAATCCTCATCTTCATTAGGTACTGCCGAAGCTACACGCCCGATATAAGTAGCCACCAGCCCAACTGATTGTTGAGAACTGGCTACAGCTATTTTTGCTAAAGTGCCATAGAGTTGTTTCCCATCTTCATCAACAGCTTGCGTATAAGGTACTTTTTGAGCTTTAACTACTGAAATATATTCAGGATCTTCACCTGCTCGTAGTAACTCTTTAGCAATATTAGGTATCTTGCTTGCAGGTATGGTTACGGCTTTATCTCCGTCAAAGTCGCCTTGATGATACTTTGAAAAGTCATTAGGATTTACCCAAATTATACCTTCATATTTAGTTAGTTCTGGATAGCTTCCTGTGTCATTTGTGTATTTTCTAATATTGTCTTTATTGAGAACTGGATATCGAGTTAGAACTATATCTTCGCCGTCCGGTAGATGTTTAGCGCAGATAGTTCCTTCTGGGATATCTGGACAAGGAAGCACCATTCCTGAAGTAAGTCTTACCCCAGTATTAATGGCTAATTCCTTCCATTCTTTAGCTACAGAGTTTTGTAGGAACTCCACCATTGCTGGGTTTTGAAGCATCTGCCCGTATTCATCAGCGCGGAGTAAACTGATAAACCGCATCTCTTGTTTTTGTTTTTTCCCATCAGAATCTTCATCATTAGTATCAGGATCTAATTCTTCTTCTTCAGTACTTCTACTAAATTCCTTTCTTTTATCATATTTTTCAATTAGGTAATCTCTTAGTTTCAGAGGGTCTTGCTGTAAACTAGCTAATTTCTCTGCTTGCCTTTTGGTTTCGGGAACTAAGTCTAATCTTTGTGCTTCTTCACTTGCCCATATCCCGAATAACTGCCAACTGTTTTTAGCTTGTCCTACTTCACTGTTTTCACGGTTTCCTAGAATAGCTTTAGGGAATTCATAATCTCCACATGGGATTAGATCTTTAATTTTTGCTTTATTAATACCTTTGATACTGGAGCGATCAAGAATAAGATCGTATCCTTTATCATCAGTTAGTTCTGGGTCTGGTAATAGCGTTCCTTTAGCTAGAAAACTTTCGCTAGGTGCATTAGATTCAGCATTTTTAGTGTCCCAACTTTCTAACCAGACGAATCTAAACTGTGTGGCACGATTATCACTACCTCCAATTTCTTCTGCTAATGCGGGCGAAATTTTACCGTGACAATCACCAGTTTTGAATTCTGCATATTTGGGATCTTCGTAGTCTACGATTTTTACTCGTAGATTTTCTACTTCTGCACTACCTTCCATGCAATTACTTACTAGCAAGGAACCATAGCGGCAAGCTGTATCTGGTTCAGTCTTGAATAGAGCCGAAACTTTAGAGAAGAGTTCTTGATCTCCGAAGTAGTTACTACCCCCACTACTAAACATGATTCGTCGTTCAATCCCATCATCAAACTCCCGTCTTTTGAGGTCTTTGGGATCTGGATTTTTACTATCGGTTTTGACAATGATCAGCGACTCCAGTTCTTCTGGCTCGAACATCTTTTGCAGAAGTGAGTTCCTTAGAATCTCTGGTTCGCCTGTTCTTCCACGTTTTATTACTTTGCCACTTTCATTTAGCTCTCTATAACCAGCATCAACGAAGGGGATGGCTAACGCCTTATCTGCGGTGATTGTAGTTTTCATTACTATTACTAGATCCTAATTGTTGGTACTCAAGTATTTGACAAGCTATAATCGAACAAGTTAACATTATCGACTCATTTCATGGAACAAGAATCAGAATTAACACCAGAAGAAAGAAGAAATCGTGATCCTGCTATACGCGAGAAAATATTGAAAAATTGCGTTAAGTTAGAACCGGAAGAACTTGATCCAGAAGTCTTTCATATCCCAGCTAATTACGATTCATTGAAACCCATATATCGTGGTCTTCAGGAGGAAGGAGAAGATCTAGGGGAAAGGTTAACCAATGACCCTTCCTACATTGATCGAATATAGCTGACTACTATAATCAAGTGTTTAAATTTGAAAGTTTTATACTTGAACACTTAACCACTTGATTGGTGTAGTTATTGACCCTGTATCCTAGTTATAGGAGTTCTATAAATTTGGTTACTCATAGGGCGCGATCGCGCCCATTAGTTGCCCCATTAGCTAATTTCCTTATTTAGTAGTTGATAAAACTGATTTTTAATTTATTTTAGATATTACTTTTAAATTTTGGTATTTAGTTTTGTCTAAACCACTTGTTTTTATCTATCTATCTTTAGATAGTTGAAACACTACCCCTCCATAAAGTTTGAAGGGGTAGTGTTTAGTTACGCAGCTTGCTTAATGCTTGCTTTTACGGTTTTTAACACAGCTTTCTCGGTTAAATATATTGAGCGACTGCTTCCTGCTGTCGTGTCGAAGTAGGTAGCGAACCGTTTAAGGTTGCCAGTAACTAGCCCTAATAAGTAAGTTGTCGCCTCGCTTGCTACCCTTTGGTTGATATCGAGCGATTGAGCGTTGAGCATAGCTAGTTGCTCGCAGGACAAGTCGTTTTCCGTTAACTCTTCTAGTAGCGGGATTAGCAGTTCTGGATGCTGAATTGTAGGGGAAGGTAGTTTTATACAGCCAATCCCTGAGAATTTGTATGTTGCAGGATCTGTAGATAAGTCTGAGCCAAGCAGCACTTGCCCACTGGTTTTGCTATTGCCGCAATCCAAGTACCACACTTTTGGTAATACGCTAGTTGACCAGGCGTAATAATTTTCGCTAAGTGTCTCAGCCAGTTTTGTTCGCGCAGCCGCATTATCGGTACAGCCTATTACGACAAATAAAGTATCTGTGCGAAGGTCTAACATTTTGCAGTTGAATGGGGCTGCGATCGCATAAATTTCCATGCCCCAAGCGAGTGAGTAGCGTAGTGCTAATGTTTTAGCCTTGTTGAGTCCGATTTCGCTGTCACAAAAGCACTGCCTCAAAACATTCGCACTTTCAACTATATCGGGGTCTACAAATGTGACCTTAGTTTTCTTCCCTAGATTGTTGAGAGTGCGGGCTATACGAACAACACTGGCAGCTAGCCAGGAACCAGTACCACCAAGTCCGACGACCGTAATATCCACTTGCGAGTGATTTAGAACTCTTAGTCCGTGAGCCTTGGTAAAATCGTAATTTAGTTGCATGGTAGTTAAATTTTGGGATTTTGATTACATAGGTTAATTAGCAGGAGGCGTAGTTTTGCATCCTGCTTTTGAAGAGCGATAGCTATTTGTCAGGTCTGGTTAAGTGAGCCTGTTGCCTGCTTGGTTGCGGTCAATGATGTTACCCGGTAGTTCGTAAATTAGATGCGATGAGATATCCCAGTAGTGCTGGTACAACCCAATTCGCGTACAGATTTCTGGTGTATGGCTATCAACTCTTCCTAGCACGGTGTAGATACGAAATCCGGTTTCATCCTCATTGTCAGCAGGGGAAAAGAACGCAGGCATGAATGCGTGTGAGTGTGCATCTATTAATGCGTTAGCAAAAGTTGAATTTCTATCGTCGTTGAGCGGCTTGCAGCTTGATGGTGTTTGTGTTTGAAGTGGGGTTTTTAATTGCCACTGGTTGTTGTAGTTAAGGTGAAATAGAATTTCATTGCTGCTTGCATCTCTACTTGCCTGTAGCATTTTTAGCAAAATATCAACAGGGATTTTACCAGAGGTAAGTTTGACGTATGGCGTTACTGTTGCTAAACCTCTAATGTGCTGTTCGTAAATTGTGGAAGGCATTAAAACTTCTAGATTAGGTCGTTTGGCTCTTACAAATACGCCGTTGGCAGCAAACAGGTATTCATATAAGTGGCTGGTATGTTCTGGTAATGTTGGTTCTTTGACTAACTTGTGGCTAACCAGTTCTAACTGAGGATTAGATTTAATCATGTGCGATCGCTACACCTCTAATCCGTGTAAAGCTAAACATTAGTGGGCAGTGGAGCATAACTATAACCATCATGTCTGTGAATTGGTTGGCAGTACTTCCACCTGATACTCTGTAGTCTGCCTTTTTCTGTAGTGATGTCAAAAGCGCCGGATTTTCTGACTGTGACTTTGCCGACATGGATACCAGCGTGTTTCCCATTTTTGACAATGGCTTTAACCATGTCACCAGTCTGAAAACCAAAGTAAACTTTTTGCCGTTCACGTTTGACTAACTGACCTTGTTTGGTACGTTTTGGAAATCCAAATTTATCTGACTGACACAGGAAACGATTACCTTTACCATTAGCTTTGATTTGTAGTGGAACAACACCATCAAGAATTAATGTTTCTGGTGTAGAAGCACCTACGCAAGCAGCATCAGTCCAGTGGCTTTTAGGAATATTGCGGGATTGACGATTATATTTAGTTCTCCCACCTGTGCCTGTTTCTACTGCTAATCCTGTTTCTTTTAATACGCGAAATAATGCCCAACGAGTAGTATTAACTGCTGCTGTATCAGCTAATGGTTTCTTAGCTTTAGATAATATTCTTTTGAGCAAATCAGGTTGATCAGACAAAAATTCAGCAATATCCCGATTACCTTTACTTTGATTACAAGTCCTACAAGCTAAACCTAAATTACTAACTCTGTTACTTCCTCCTTTTGATTTTGGTATAAGATGTTCAATCTCCAATTTGGTATCAGTAGCATCGCAATAAATACACTTGCGGTTAAACTTCTCCAGTAAGTATTCACGCACCTCGTAACCTTTTAGCTCACCTTGCTGATACTCTGCCCCTGATATTTCAGGATTTTCCATTAGCTGAGTATCAAACTTAACTAGCTCTTGAGAAATAGCAGTAATTGGAGCTAATCTTCTCAACCTAGCTACCCAAGTTTTAATATTTTCAATCCGACTTTGGAGACTGGGAGGCAACCAACCATCACGGCGACGGCGATGATTAAATCTAGGTTGACGGTAGCGAGTTTTACGGTTTCTGCGAGAGTGTCTAAACTGACGACGACTGGTAAGAGCGTCCCGAATTTGAAAGCCTCTATGAGTCAATTCTGCTGCCCAAACTACCTTGCCAGAATTATCATTTAATAAAGCTATTCCGGTTGTTTTAGCACCTGGATCTAACTTAATTCTCAAAGGTTCTAACTTTGGGTTATTCACATCTGATTTTAAAATGATAGTAAAAGGGTATCTGCGAAATACAGCAGCTTTTTCTTGTGATAGTAGTATTCTAGCTCGACCAGGATGCACTGGGTTTAGGGGTTGTTTGTTTGTGTTTAAAACAAATACTTTACTCATAATTGAGTCTCCGTAGAACGGGTAATGTTTGCCTCGACAATCTTATTTAGGTTTGTTGTGTTAGTAGCACTGACTTAACCGAATAGATCTGTTTAACTACTAACCACAGAGCTACAAACTGGCAAGCATTTATAGGTGTGATAACCTAAATAAGGTAGCTAGTTAAACTAGCTGAGTCTGGCTATCTCTGCATTGTTTGCACGTGGTTATCCACTATTGTCCAATGCTCAGCGGATAGCATCTATTAATGAGTTGGTTGTTGATTTCATGTATGGTTGTTGTAAGTCAGAAATTGGATATTTTTTAGCTTTCTTTGAGTTTAGATAGGCTAAATGTTGGCAAATATCATCTTTATTGCGCTGTGATTTGCTATTTGATAAATGATTGTTGAAAGGGCTGGTAATGAACATTCCCCAGGCGGCATTCATACTTTGAGGGCTGCATTCAGGGGGGTGATTGTTGCCCCAGCAGATCTCACCTGATTGATAAACATTCGGTAAGGGAGCATAGAACAAAGGTGCGTCAGGGTTAAAGGTTTTTGTTCTTAATGCCCATACTAAATACTTGTTTGACGCGCCGATAAATACCAGTGAGGGCAATGGTACTCTCAGACTTCCAAATTCAGTACTGATAATAGTGTGAATTTGAGGAGGGATAAATTTCACTACCCAGCTTCCTACTAAATTGCTTCCAGTACGGATTACTCCTGAATCTAGCCAGCCTGAATCTACTGGCACTCCTGAAAAAGCATTCCTTAAACTTGTGCTTGAAAGATATTTGTATCTTTCAATATTGTTTTCTTTCGAGTGTAAAATGTATGCTCCATCAAGGAATAATAGTTCTGCTTGTATAGCATCCAAGCTGCGTGGCGGGTTCTGTAATATTTCTTGAATTATTTCTGACGTGATGAGAGATTCCATATTTTCATTACCTTTTTGGAGTTTGTTACTAAGTCTGTTTCTAGCCAGTCAATTAGTAGATTGACTTTATTCCAGATAATCTCAGATTCTTGATATTGACTTGCGAGAAACTCAATATTTTTAATTGTCCAATTGAAAGTTTCCTCTGTTTCTTCAGGTGTTTCATTAAATTCTTCTTGGTAGTATGAATCTAACCAAATGTTTCCGGTATTATGTTCCATTAGCTTCACTGCCAATGGTAGGAATTTTATGGGTGATTCAGCTTTGGCACAGAGAATTTCTAATAACTCTGGATCAATTAACTCAGGGTCGGCTAGTTTTTCAAGTTTGATTTTTAAAGTGGATTCACTCCAACCAACCTCTTCATCTTCCTCGTATTGTGATAAATCTACCCACCATCTGTAATAAGTACTTAAAAGGAGCAGAGCTTGCCAACCATGACGCATATAGGCTACATCAAAATCTTCTGTCTCCCAGTTAATACCATTACTTGCAATTGGAATGTAGTACAACTTTTCTTCTACTAAGTTAGTACATACCCAGTTATCAATTGGAAAAAGGTTGTCATTGATTAGATGAAATAGTTCTATTTCTTTGGGTGTATAATCCTTTCCTCGACTTGGTTTAGGGTAAGGCGGATAAGAAGGCGCAGTACTATTAGCAAATTCAGTGGGAAAGAAGTGCCTATAAATGATCTCTAGAGAGTAACTGATTTGTTGTTCTTCCAAATATGCTCTAGCATCATCTGGCGATAAGATTTTGCGGTACTGCCTGAGTTTGTGAATAGCAGCGATTGGGTGTATTGTTACTGGTGATTGCATATTAATTGCTTTGAGTATGTATTGTTAAATGGGGAGTACTTATTGGTTCTGTACTCCCCGCGCTTGTTAAAATCCCATCGGGGTTAGCCCCGGCACTGGCGAACTTTTTTGGAGAATCACTAGGGACTTTTGTACTGTCTCAGCTTCTTGTGCGCCCAGACGAATGGCGGTTTCTATATCTGCTGCAAATGCCTCCATAGAGTCATAATCCAATGAGTTAGTCAGTTCATGATGTTGGACTACGCGGCACATTTTGACAGCAGGGTTAACTTCTTCAGGTGCAAGTAGAAGCATTTCTAAAGGTGTGTTCCTGGTTGAGCCTTTACTGCCCGCTACTTTGATAATTTTGATTGCTTCCCCTTCCTTCCTGTCGATTCGCGCATTGGCTACATCAGGGTAATAAGGCGTGAATAGTTGTCGCAGAAGAGTGTCGTCATTAGCAATCTCCTCATCAACTGGGATTGTTTGACCTTCAATTTCAACGATTGTCTGCATAATTAATTATTTGAAAAACGATAATTGTTTAGCGGCATTAGGCTTTTTAGGTGATGGATTATCAGGAGACTTTTTGCTTTGGTTTTCTCCTGATTTGGTTTTGAATTTAGCTTGTGATTGCTTTAGCTTACGTTGAGCTTCCCGTCTAGGTAACTCTATTTTGAGCGCCTCAATAATTTCTGCGATCGCTGTTGGTAATGGTGAGATGTCGCTGAATTTTACTAGCTTGTTAACTGGTGCGCCACCCAAGTTACTTGCACTAATCATCACTCGACGCTCTGATGCCCCAACTTCCGTTTCAGGAAGAATATTGATAGCAATCAAGATAGTGGCATTCGCATATGTAATCTCAGCATTTGTCTCTTGACTTTCAGTGGGTGAATCATTATTTTCAGGTTCAATTTCGTCACTATCAGTTTCTTCTTCACTTTGTAGTTCCAAATCTTCTTCGTTTTCAAGGTCAAGATCGTCGTGAGTTTTTTTAGTCATTGATTTTTACTTATGTTTATAGGTTTTAAATAGAAGGGCGTTAGCCCTCATTAATTAGATAAATTATTAGTAAGTTTAAATAATAAAAAGTATTAACCCTCTAGCTTTGTAAGCAGTAGAGAGTTAAGAAATTTAAAATATTGGATTAGAAGTGCTGTGATTTACTGCCTATATTTTTTAGGCAACTGTTCTGGTTTTGGTTTTACGTTTTTCCGTTTTACTACCATTATTATCAACGTCATTTTGGTTAGATCGTTCCTTGACATTTTCTGATGCTTCAGAAAGATTGCTTGCTACTAACTTGTACTCCACCCTTTCTTTGCGAACAATATGAGTACCTTCGACCGGAATTCCTTGCTTCCATGCCGCTTTGATTTTGGTTTTATCAGGAGTGTAAACTACTTTTCTGGTTCGGTACTCTTTTGGTAGTTCCTTGGGGTCTATCAACACTTCACAGCTTGGAGGATTTTGCTTAATGACAATCTGCCGTCTTTTACCTACCAGGCTAGTTGCTATTGCTCCCAACTGATGTAGTTGTAGAATATTGTTATCTAAGGCGCTGCGCCATCGTTCTAGCCGTACAATTGCGACATTATGCTGCTGCATAAAGTAGTCTTTGCGGGCTTTTAGTGCAGTTATTTCAGCATCTAATTGGTCAGCTATCTCAGCTTGAATATCAGCCGCAGTTTCCCCGTCTTCCTGGTTTTCCCAGATTTCAGAAAGAATTGTTCCTTCCTCTTCTGGGGTTTCAGCACCCTCCAATTTTTCCCAAAGCAGTGCAGCTTTGATTGAAATGTGCCTTAGTGAATCCACTACTAAATTGAGCATTATTTACCATCTCCCGCAAGTTTCTAAATATTCCCGTTCAGTTTCAATCTGTTCAATAATTGCCGTAACATCAGGGGTAAGTTCAGACATTTCGTCATAAACTATTGTTTGAGGGCAATTAACGTTCTCTAAATCAACGTCAGCATTTGTTTGTTCCAACATGGTTGAAAAATCACTCTTTGAGGTGACTGTGTTAAGAAGGGCATATTATTGTGCGACTTCTATTTATCAGGCGCGATAGCGCCTGTATTAAACAGTTAGTTTTTGTATTAATAAAGCGTTAATTATTAAATAATATTTGTTTGTTAGGGGATAAATTATGTATAGAAAAGGGTTTTTTCCTGTTGTTCTTATTCCAAATCTTTTAGTAGAATATTGTCGTAAAAATCCCTTGCCTGTGTTGAATGAGCCGTCTGTAGCTTCTAATTCACCTCGATTACACGCTTTAGCGCCTTTACCACCAGTAAAATCATCTACCTATAAACCAAGATATTCGTTTATATTTCAGTGTTGGCTATTTGGTTTAATGTTTCTGGGAGTGATTAACTGGTTTTTAGGATTTTATTTAATTAATCTTTTATTAGCAATTATTAGTTCAATATTTGTAGCTTTATCTTTTGCTGGATATGATTATTTAATGGCTAGGCAGCTAGAGTTAGAATACAAACAAAAAGTTGAAAAGTATCAACGTGAATTAGCAGAGTATAGTGTTCAACAAGCAATCGCTTTAAGCTCAAGATCTGAGAATAAAAATGAGGACAAAAGCAAATACAAATCAGCTATTTTGAAGCGTCAGCAGCAATTACAGGGGTTATTAATGGGTAAAATACTTTTACCGAGTAGTCGGGAAAGTACGGCTACTCAAGGGGCAAGTGAAGCTGTCTTTTATACTTATTTGTTGCGTTATTTTCCTGACACTTATCAGGGAGGTGTTTTTCCTGTCCCTGGTAAAACTTTTCCTTACACGGCTGACTTCAGGACTCTTCATAAAAAAACTGGCTTGTTTATTCAAGTTGAGGTTGATGAACCTTATGCTTTTGCTACTCAGAAACCACATCATTGCTATCAGAATACTACCGATGAGGAGCGCAATCAGTTTTTTCTTAATGGTAATTGGGTAATAATTCGGTTTGCTGAACAGCAGATTGTTACGCAGCCGGAATCCTGTTGTAAGCAAATTGCTTTGGTAATTTATCAAATAACTGGTGATTTTAGTTTTTTAGCTCAATTGAAAGATTTTCCTAATGTTAAACCTCATAAGCATTGGACAGAAAAGGAAGCTAAAATGATGGTTAAAAATAATTATCGTGGAACTTATCTTAGGAATGTTAAATCTTCTAAAAAATCTAATATAAATGGATATGGTAGAACTAAATCTAGATCTAATAAGAAGCAAAATACTCGCAAATCTCGTAGGTAAGATTAAGAAAAGAATGCGATCGCACACTATAAATTCATACTTAATAGATGCGATCGCAAAG
>JBARVL010000070.1:0-7972 GCA_049646245.1 Crinalium sp.
AATTAAAGCTGATTTTGAGCTTTCAACAGTCAATAGTCAACATTTTTCTTTCTCATCTATCCGATTGTACACATTAAAAAATTACTATGACTCAGTTGCAGTTTGAACCAGAAGTTTATCAAGGTCAATTTGGAGAGTTTAGAATTACCGAGAGCGATCGCACTGGTGTAATTATCTATCGTGCTGGCTTAATGGTAGCGGCGTTAAGCTTTGCAATTGGTAGTTTGCTAGTGATTTATTTTGGGAATGATAGAAGTGTTCTCAATGCCTTAACTCCCCTATATGTAGTTTTCTGTTTAGGTTTGGGTATTAGCTTACTGACAATTCATATATACATGGCAGCATTACATCGCGTACTGCAAATATTTTGGGGTATTGGTGCGGTTAGTGCAGCTTTTTTTGTTATTAAAAGTGATGAACCGCTTGCTTTATTTATTTATAATAATCCGCTTACGTTATTTGGAATTGGGTTTACCTTCGCAGCTTTAACGGGAATTTTTTTCAAAGAAGGTTTTTGTTTTAACCGACTAGAAACTAAACTCCTCACGCCTTTAGTACCTATGTTACTTTTAGGGAAAATGGCTGGTGTTTTGCCATTACAAGCAGAGCCGTTTTTACTAGGCGGATGGGCGATATTATTTATGGTGTTTGCACTGCGAAAGACAGTACAACGAATTCCTGACGATATCGGTGATAAGTCTGTTTTTAGTTATTTAAAACAACAAAAATCAGCAAAAGCTTAATTTTAAGAGAGGGAGGAGGGAGGAGAGAGCAGAGAGGGTACAAAATTGGCAGCAGAACGCGCTTTTTGGTTAGCTTGGTCACAAATTTCTGGTATTGGTCCTGTTTTAATTAAGCGACTACAACAGCAGTTCGACACCCTAGCAGCAGCTTGGCAAGCACAGCCAAGTCAATTAGGGCAAGTTGAGGGGTTTGGTCAAAATATTGTTCAAAAGGTATTGCAAGAGCGATCGCGCCTTGATCCTGAAACATTCCTAAAAGAACACTCCTCAAAAAACCCTAATTTCTGGACACCAGCCGATCCAGAATATCCCCGCTTGTTACTAGAAACCCCTAGCCCACCACCTGTGCTGTATTACCGAGGGGTAGTTGATCCACAGGAAAACCTGGGAATACGCCCTGCTGTGGGAATTGTTGGTACGCGGGAACCTTCTGATTATGGTAAACGGTGGACGCGCAGAATTAGTACTGCTTTGGCTAAGAAAGGGTTTACAGTTGTATCTGGGATGGCTCAAGGTATTGACACAGAAGCTCATCGCGCTTGTGTTGATGCTGGAGGGCGCACACTAGCGGTTTTAGGTACAGGGGTTGATCTTATTTACCCCCCGCGCAATCGTAATCTTTATGAAGATATTCAGAAACAAGGGTTAGTTTTGAGTGAGTATCCTGCTGGTACTCAACCAGACAGATCTCATTTTCCCCGCCGTAACCGTATTATTGCTGGTTTAAGTCGTGCTGTTTTAGTTATGGAAGCGCCTACGAAATCTGGTGCGTTAATTACTGCGAATGTTGCTAATGATTTTTGTCGAGATGTTTATGTTTTACCTGGATCGCTAGATAATCCGAATGCTATAGGTTGTTTAGGTTTATTAAGTAGGGGCGCTCATGTGATTCTCAATGAGGGGCATTTGTTAGAAATGCTTGGAGATATACCACAACTCGATACTACTGAACAATTACAATTATTTGATCAAACACCCTCAGCGCCTATTCCAGATTTAGAACCAGAACTTAAGCAGGTATGGAGTGCGATCGCAAATGAACCTACTCCTTTTGATGTAATTGTGCAACAAGCTGGTTTAGCGGCGGGATCAGTATCTAGTGCGCTATTACACTTGGAATTAATGGGGTTAGTTTCTCAATTACCAGGTATGCGCTATCTAAGATGTTAGATATTCTGTTCTTTGCTGCCAAAGTTTTTCTAGACGGGATAGAGCTTCTGGAGTATATCTTTTTGCTTCTTTTTTAATAGCTCTCCAGACAACTTTAAGCTCTTTAATATTTCGACAAGAGCGAATCAAAGTGCTACAAGCTGCAATCCACTGTTCCAATTTACGATAACTAATAAAATAGCCTCCCCAGCCTTCAATATGCACCCACAAGACATATTTCCACCTTTCCCACCTGATAATGCGACTAGGATTGCAGTTACTCAACTTAGCAACTTGATTGCGGGTAATTACAAAGTTATTCGGGTTGATGCGACGGCGGAGGAAATTCATAGGGGCGATCGCTTTTAAAAACATACTTCTATTATATAGTACTAACACATATCCGCATACGCATATGTATTAGAAATCTGGATTGTATTGATAAAGACTCATAAGCTAAAAGTTATGTATAAAGTCAAAGTTAGAGTAAAAGAGCTTTGCAAGGAACGTAACTGGAGCGTCAACGAGTTAAGCAGACGTTCTGGTGTGACGTATACAACTGTCCGACGTTACGCTATGCAACCAATGAGCAAGATAGAAATGGACCCGATCAGCCGAATCAAAGAAACATTGGGTTGTTCTTGGGAAGAATTGCTTGAACTACAAGGCGATGACTCTTTTGATGAGTAAGTGCGATTCTATTAGGTTGGTGTTTATCTGCGAGAGGCTTTGACAACGCAACCGCTATGGACGCTAATAATGAACCATAAACAAGCGATCGCACTCTTCCAAAATCATACCCCAGGGGGAGGTGAGCAACCGTGTGATTACTAAGTAAATTTAAAAATTAAATTTTATGTGAATAAATTACTCAATATTCATGTACAATTGAGAACTGAAAGAAGGGGAGTAGCTTTTAGCTGAACATTCAGCTAAACCACCTGAGTCAACATACTGGCGTTACGCCTGGTTCAGGTGACAAGTCTTTAAAACTTAGACTTCAATAGAAGCTGAGATTAAACTGCAAAACTTGGCAGCGAGACCTTCACTAAGTTCACCTATATGGTGAGCTTGGTGAGGTCTAATCTGTACTCATCAAGCTCACAGGGCTAACACTAGCAATTGAGGAGCTTGAAGAGATGTTAAAAGCTTTTACTGCGGGATTATTACTAATTACGCTATCGGAATTAGGTGATAAAACATTTTTTATCGCCATGCTATTAGCAATGCGGCATTCACGCCGTTTAGTATATATAGGGGTGGTTGCTGCTTTGGCAGCAATGACAATTCTTTCTGTGTTCCTTGGGCAAATTATCTCGCTACTACCACAGAGTTATATCCATTATGGAGAGGTTCTGTTATTTCTAGGGTTTGGGATAAAGCTGTTGTATGATGCCAGCCAAATGCCTAATGATAGCTGTGAGGCCGAAGTTAAAGAAGCGTCTCTTGTAGTTGAGCAAGCTGAGAAAGAGTTACCACCAAAAGCGAACTCGCTCTTCATTGTTTTAGAAGCATTTGGATTAACATTTGTGGCAGAGTGGGGCGATCGCACACAAATCGCCACTATAGCTTTAGCTGCCTCTAATAACCCTGTGGGTGTGACTTTAGGAGCCATTCTAGGTCATGCTATCTGTGCTGTCATCGCCGTTGTGGGTGGACGGATGATTGCAGGGCGCATTTCCGAGAGGATAATAACAGCAATTGGTGGCAGTTTGTTTATTGTGTTTGGTGCGATCGCCTTATTTGATAAGCAGTAGTGAGTGAACTACCCCAGGTTACGCTAACGCTTCACCTGGAGCTTCCAGTCTCACGGGGGAATGCCTTAGAACGGACTTGCGCCCACCCTTCGGACTTACTCCCCCTCCACTAGCAGAAGTGGACGTTCCATCCACCTGTAATAATCTGATACCCTCTGCCCTAATATTCATTGCGGCATTTCCGTCCCGATCATGACGAGTGCCACAATTACTACAAGTCCATTCCCTTATATCTAGGGGCATCTTATCGACTTGATGGTAACAATTAGAACAAAGCTTGGAACTAGGGAACCATCTATCAATTTCAACTAACTTGCCGCCTTTTTTCTCTAGCTTGTAGGCTAAGAAGTTGACGAACGTTCCCCATCCTGCATCAGATATTGCTTTAGCTAAATTGTGGTGACGAACCATGCCCTTGACATTGAGATTTTCTACTGCGACAACTTGGTTTTCGTTGACAAGCTTCCGTGATAGCTTATGCAAAAAATCCGCTCTTGATTTACTTACCCGTTCGTGAACCCTAGCCACAAGTTTTTTAGATTTATTTCTTGAATTACTTCCTTTTTCTTTTTTAGATAATTTTTTCTGTTTGCGCTTAAGATTTTTTTCGTGCTTGGCTAAATGCTTGGGGTTTTCGTACTTAGAAACCTTGCTACCATCACTGGTAATAGCAAAATGCTTCAACCCCAGATCGATACCGATCACCCTGCCTTCTGTAGATGAAGATGGTTTTTCGCCTCCTACCTCAGACAAGATAGATGCGTAGTACCTTCCTGACGGGTCTTGGCTTACGGTAACTGTCTTAATTTCCCCCTCAATGTCTCTATGTATTTTGGCTCTTAGTGTGCCAACTTTTCCAGGCAATTTTAGGCAAGAACCAACTACCTGAGCATTTTGAGGATATTGAATAGACTGCTTGCCATGCTTTGATTTGAATTTAGGAAACCCTGCACGTTTCTCAAAGAAGTTTCTATATGCGGTTGTGAGATTCAGCGTCGTGGCTTGTAGCACTTGGCTGTAGCATTCACTCAACCACTCGGTTTCTTCATCCTTTTTTAGTTGTGGCAGAAGTGCATTGAGTGCTGAACGTCCTATTCCTTTGCCCGTTTCCTTATAGGTTTCAATGGACTTGTTTAGCGCAAAGTTCCACCACCACCTAGCGCAACCGAAGTGTTGAGCTAACAACACTTCTTGTTCTGGCGTTGGATCTAGTCGAACTTTGACAGCTTTATACAGCACTTCTCTTGCCTCCTGTAAGTTACCTTAGCACATACTTGAGCTAACGGTAAGTCTTGATGCCCTGCCCTTGCTTTCATCCCCAAGTTCCGTTTCACTTCACATGGGGACTTCCCGCAAGGAAGTGTTAAATAAGTAACATCAGTAATAGATCCTAAATTTTCTACTAAGCTGTCAGTCATTTAAGTTGCACTGTTGCCCTTAGAGCCTATCGGTAAAAGTTTTTTTAAGAGTATTTAACCGCAGATAAACGCAGATAAACGCAGATGTTATGATGTGATTCTCTATTTTTCGGATAGGCTCTTAGTGGGGGAAGAGGTTACGGGCAATGGAAAATGTTTATGTTTAAGCTAACGCGCATCTAAATTGTACATTTTATAACTCAGTAGAAAAGTTATCAAACACAATACCCCTCTCTCCTCCCTCCTCTCTCCTCCCTCTCTCAAATATAAAATGCGCGAAACACAACAGCTTAAAACCTCTACTCTGCCTCAATGCTTTGAACAGCTTTATCCTCTAGCGTCAGTTTTAAAAAGACATCTTCCAGACTAGCAAACGTGCGTCGCATCTCGTACAACCCTAACCCAGCCTGAATAATCAAACTAGCAATATCCCGACCAGGTTCTGCTCCTGGTTGTGTAATTACACGAATTAAACAGCGATTTTTAGGTAAATCTTTAGCTGGGACTAATTCAACCACATTTACTCCAGGCACAACTTTAAGCATTTTTTGGAGAGATTGAGGTTCACCATCTACCTCGATTTCATAACCAGATCCTCCAGTCAATTGTGCCATCAAATTCTCAGGAGTATTCGTAGCGATAACCTGACCTTTATTGATAATGGTTACACGGCTACAAGTCATACTGACTTCTGGCAGGATATGGGTAGAGAGGATGATTGTATGGTCAGAAGCAAGGCTTTTTATCAACTGGCGTACTTCGATGATTTGCCGTGGATCAAGACCAACAGTAGGTTCATCTAGAATAATCACTGGTGGATCGTGGACGATCGCTTGAGCTATCCCCACGCGCTGTCTAAAGCCTTTAGAAAGCTTGCGAATCAGGACATGACGCTTTTCGATCAGATTACAGCGTTCTATGGCTGAGTTAACTTTGCTAGTGCGATCGCGTTTCCGCACTCCTTTAATCCCTGCAACAAAACTCAGAAATTCCTCGACAGTCATTTCTGGATATAAAGGCGGGTTCTCCGGTAAGTAACCAATTCTACGCCGCACAGCCATAGAATCTTCGTGGACATCATAACCCGCGATCCGCGCAGTACCACTGCTTGCTGGCAAATACCCAGCTAAAATCCGCATAGTTGTAGTTTTACCCGCTCCATTCGGTCCTAGAAATCCTAAAATTTCCCCTGGAGCCACAGTAAAGGTAACATCCTGAATAGCTGGGGTCGAGCCGTAGGTTTTGCTTAAATGCTCAACTTCAATCATTTTGATGCACAAAAAAAAAGCAAATAGTATTAAGGCAACTTCGATCAGCCAAGTATTGATTGTAAACTTAACTGATTGAAAAACCTGATTATTTTTGTTGACTTCAAGATACTACTGAAATATGAAGCTTGTGTGACGTATTTGTTGCATGAAGTAAGCGTGACAGATAAATTGCTAGGAAGACGCTTAGGCTAGAACCTAACTATTCTACTTATGAACTTTATAATCTGATACTTTTTATGGCTCAATCGATCTTATATGTCAACCCTGCTATAGGTAAGGATACTGGAGTAGGTAACTTAACTGCCCCTTTTAAAAGCCTCACTAAAGCACTTAGTCTAGCTGCCTATGGAACAACCATTCAACTAGAGAAAGGCACTTACAATACTGCTACGGGTGAAGTGTTCCCCATAGTTATTCCTGCTGGGGTAATGGTATTAGGCAATGAACCCAGCTTAGGTAAGGCTATCGTAATTGAAGGTAGTGGGCAATATATGAGCATGACTTTGGGTAGCCAAAATATTACACTCAGACTGGAGATGAATGCCCAATTAAGAGGAGTAACAGTAACTAATCGTACTGCTACTGGAACTGGAGTATGGATTGAATCAACTTCCGTAACCCTTGCTAATAATACATTTACAGCTTGTGGTCGTGAAGGCGTTTTGGTGACAGGGACGGGGAAACCGATAATTATTGATAATCGGTTTTTCCAAAATGCTGCCAGAGGTCTTTCCCTAGTGCGTAATGCTAAAGGGGAAGTACGCCGGAATGTGTTGGAAAAAACAGGTTATGCCATTGCGATTGGCGATCAAGCTGCTCCTTTAGTTTCAGATAATAAAATTACCGCTAATAGTACGGGTATTGTTTTATCTAGGCAAGTGCGACCCGTATTGCGCCGCAATTTAATTGAAAAAAATACTATAGCTGGTTTGCTTGTCACTGAGGAAGCACGCCCAGATTTGGGTAGCCGTCAAGATGCCGCAGGCAATATCCTACGGGATAACGGTCAAGTTGATCTGCAAAATTCTACAACTATTAAGTTAGTTTCGGCTGGAAATCAGCTAAATCCATCTAGAATACAAGGACAAGTAGAGTTTGTTGCTGCTGAAGCGGGTAATTTTTTAGTTGGACCTACTCAATTTAGTGATATTGGTGGTCATTGGGCAGAATTATTTATCCAAAGATTAGTAAGTCGTGGTTTAGTACAGGGCTTTCCTGATGGCACTTTTAAGCCACAAGCTAATATTAATCGATCGCAGTTTGCGGCAATGATTTTTAATACTTTTGATTTGCCACTAATTAGGCGAGATGTGGTGGTATTTAAGGATGTCAAGAGCGATTTTTGGGCAGCAAAAACGATTCAAAAGGTTGCTCAGATGGGATTTATTTATGGCTTTCCTGACCAAACATTTCGACCAGCACAAAATGTCACACGGGTACAAGCGATCGCAGCGATCGCAGGTGGTTTAGGATTAACTGGCGGGAATCTAAATTTACTATCTTTCTATCAAGACCGCGCCCAAATTCCCAGCTATGCTACTAATGGGATTGCGATCGCCACTCTAAAACGTTTGGTAGTAAATTATCCCCAGCTAAATCTGCTCGAACCCATGCGGGATATGACTCGTGGTGAG
>JBARVL010000071.1:0-13954 GCA_049646245.1 Crinalium sp.
ATCGCACCACTACAAACTCGCGCGTCTTCTCGGTCAACTTGATCCACCCCAAGTGTTAATCTCATCACAAATACCTGAAATCATCACTAATTACAAAATGCGTCAGGGTATGAAGTGGGGAGACATAAAACACCAACTTTTAGTTACCACACCAATTGAGCAAGAACTTTTAAACCTGCTAAGTATGTCAACATAATTAAACGCAATACCCCACCCCCCAACCCCAACCCCAACCCTGATAAAGGGGAGGGGGAGATTTGCATTTTATCTTTTTTAATCTGGAGCCACTTAAATTATGCTTAGTATCGGCTAGTTCATGGTTCAATAAGCAATGAACTATTAACCGTAAATTATGACCACTGAATTAATTGTACGTTCAGCTACACCTGCTGATGTCCCGGCAATATTTAATTTAATTCAAGCTTTAGCAGAATACGAAAAGCTTTCAGATGCTGTTACAGGTAATCCTGAAAACCTAGAACAACACCTATTTGGCAGTAAACCTTATGCCGAAGCTATTATAGCAGAATATCACGAAAAGCCTGTAGGATTTGCTTTATTTTTTCATAATTATTCGACATTTTTAACTCAACCAGGAATCTATTTAGAAGACTTATTCGTATTACCAGAATATCGCCGTCAGGGTATTGGTAAAGCTGTGCTTACCTACTTAGCTAAATTAGCTGTATCCCGTGATTGTGGACGTTTGGAGTGGAGTGTCTTAGACTGGAACGAATCTGCGATCGCATTCTATAAAAGTATGGGAGCATTAATATTAGATGAGTGGCGCATTTGCAGAGTTACTGATGAATCACTCATTACAATGGCAAATAAAGCACTCCCCATATCTTACAATGGTTAAGCTTGTTAACCCTAATCAAATCAAGTAATTCTACATTAGAAGGAAAGCAATTATGGCAACTATTTGGGTAAACGAACAAATCGATCCATCTGGGTTATTATATTCTTGTATTGCTTGTTGTAATGAAGATATGGCGAAAGATTGCCATGAATCTTTTCAACAAAATTTAACAGATTACCAAAAACAATCCGGCTGGGTAGCGCGTTTAAGAACTGTTAATTCTTGGGATGAAGTTCCGGTCAATGCTTTAAAGCTAGACTAATTCAAAATAAAAAATGCCCTAACCACAAGGCGCGACTGCTATAAATTAACTCCCAGGAGAAGTAATCTAAAAATTGATAATTGATAATTGTTAATTGTTAATTGTTAATTGATTTAGGTGGTCGTGGTAAATTTTGGCGGATAGGTTCTAAAATCTGATTAAGTTGCCGCAATTGCTCGGCAGTACCCATACAAATTAATAAATCACCTGGTAATAATTCCGTTTCACCCGTAGGTCCCCCAATCAGCTTACCATCAGCACGACGAATCGCTAAAACTAACGCGCCAGATTGCGATCGCAGTCGGGCTTCTCTGAGTGTTCTCCCCACTACTGGACAGGTTTGTGGGTTAATTAAAAATTCTTCCATATAGAAAGCACGGTCTGTCCCAGTCAGAATGCCATCCACAAAATCCATTACTTGGGGTCTCAGTGCCGCAGCAGCCATGCGTCTGCCACCAGTAATATAGGGGGAGACCACCGCATCTGCTCCAGCGCGTTGTAGCTTTTTTAAGGCTTCTTCAGTACTCGCTCGTGCGATCGCCCGAATGCCTGGATTAAGCGTTTTTGCCGACAGCAAAGTATAGAGGTTTTCCGCATCAGAAGGTAACGCCGCAACTAAACACAGCGCCCGTTGAATTCCCACCTTAATTAAAGTTTCATCTAAAGTAGCATCGCCTTGAACAGCAATATAACCAAGTTCTTGCGCTTCCTGAATCTGGTGACTTTCAAAATCGATCGCCACAAAGGGAATACTTTCCGCCTGAAATTCCAGGGCAATCTGTCGCCCTGTACGTCCAAATCCGCAAATAATGTAGTGTTGATCTAAAGAGTCCACTAAGCGTCGATGTTGTCGAAGTCGTCTACCTTCTTGAAAATAGCCTTGAATTAAGGCTTCAGTAAATCTGTTAACAATGTAACCGATACTGATCACTCCCATCATAATTAGAGTAATCGTAAAAATGCGTCCGCGATCGCCTAAAGGATTAATTTCACCAAAACCCACCGATGAGAGAGTGATCACCGTCATATAAACCGCATCTGACCACTGCCACCCTTCAACAAACCTATACCACAGTGTGCCACTGATGAAAACCAAACCCAAAGCGATTACACCTCCAATTAGCTCTTTTTGAATACGTCGATATTTTTGTTCTAGCGTTGAATACATATACAATTAACAATTATCAATTACCAATTACCAATTACTCCTTTCCCGCTTAAAGAATACCTATTTTTATAACCGCTCCTGAGCAAAGTCCGCCAAGGAAGAGGAAGAATACAATCGGTACTCTTGAGCGTGGGAAGGGAGTAACTAATGATCTATGAGCAGCTTAATATTATGAGTTTATTTCCACCCAGCTACTTATAAAGATGAATTTCTTGTTTAAATAAATGCAACACTTTTAATCAATTTCCATTAAAATGCCAAAAAATCTCATAGGAGTTAAGCAGTGAACATAGACTTAGCAAATCATCCCTCCATCCCAGCAGAATCAGCGCCAGTCATCTCTAGCTTATTTAGTCCAGAAAGCTTTGATGAGTCTGTGATGGCGACATACGGGCGTTTTCCCTTAGCTTTAGAACGGGGACAAGGAAGCAAAGTTTGGGATACCAACGGCAAAGAATACCTAGATTTTGTAGCGGGAATTGCTACTTGTACATTAGGACACGCCCATCCTGTCATGGTAGAAACAGTAACCCAGCAAATGCAAAAGCTGCATCATGTTTCTAACTTGTATTACATCCCAGTACAAGGAGAGTTAGCCAAATGGTTAATTGAGCATTCCTGCGCCGATAGTGTATTTTTCTGTAACTCTGGTGCAGAAGCAAATGAAGGAGCGATTAAATTAGCTCGCAAATATGCCCACACAGTCTTAGGAATTAAGCAACCAGTAATTTTGACCGCTCATGCTAGTTTTCACGGACGGACACTAGCAACAATTACCGCTACTGGTCAACCGAAGTATCAACAAAACTTCGATCCCTTAATGCCTGGTTTCCAGTATGTACCTTACAACGATATTGCTGCAATAGAAAGTGCGATCGCCCAACTCGATGCTGACGAGCGTAAAGTAGCTGCAATTCTCCTAGAACCCTTACAGGGAGAAGGCGGTGTCAGACCTGGAGATGTTGCATACTTCCAACAAATTCGGAAGATTTGCGACGAAAAAAGGATTTTATTAATCTTAGATGAAGTACAAGTCGGCATGGGTCGGACTGGTAAGTTCTGGGGATATGAAAATTTAGGCATAGAGCCAGATATCTTCACCAGCGCCAAAGGACTAGGCGGTGGTATTCCCATCGGTGCGACCTTGTGTAAGCAATTCTGTAACGTCTTCCAACCAGGAGATCACGCCAGCACCTTTGGTGGAAATCCATTTGCTTGCGCTGTTGCACTTTCTGTGTGTCAAACCTTAGAAAAAGAAAACTTACTGCAAAATGTTGAGCAAAGAGGTGAACAATTAAGACAAGGCTTAAATGCGATCGCCGCTAACTACCCCGATCATATTACCGAAGTGCGGGGCTGGGGCTTAATCAACGGCATGGAACTCAATGCCGATACAAAGCTCACTGCTGCTGATATAGTTAAAGCCTGCATGGCAGAAAATTTGTTATTAGTTCCTGCTGGCGCTAAAGTAGTCAGATTTGTACCACCACTAATTGTCACCGCAAAAGAAGTAGATCAAGCCTTAAAAGCAGTTCAGAGAGGAATAGCTGCTGCTATAGGTTAATGCTACACAAAGAATCTGCGAAGTTGGTGGTTCCCCGTATTTTTAAATCGGGGTGGAAAACGAGTCAGGCTATTTTAATAGCCGTGACCTATAATAAATAGGTTTATTCCTTACTTTTTCCCTGTTTTATTCCTTGATATTTTTAGCATTAATGTTTATAATTAAAGTAATTATAGCTCTTATGTTGGAGGTGATTAAAGAGTGGCTAAAAGCAAGACTTCATCTTTTATAACTGAGATTCCATTGATTGTTGATAGCAAACAAGAATCTGAGTTATCGAGTCGTTTTCAAGCAGCTAGACAACTATATAATGCTTGTCTGTCTGAAGCAATGACTCGGATGGAGTTAGTACGCAAATCTGAAATTTATCAAACCGCTAAAAAACTGCCAAGAGAACAGAAAAAACAACGTTCTACCATGTTCTCTGAAGCTAAAACATTATATAAGTATTCAGATTATGAGCTACAAGCTTATGCCACATTAGTAAGTAATAAGTCAAAATGGATTGCCGATAAAATAGACTCTAATACTCAGCAGACAATAGCTACTCGCGCTTTTAGGGCTAGTGAAAAAGTATTTTTGGGACTAGCCAAGAAAGTTAGGTTTAAAATTGTCAGTAGATTTAGATCTGTTGAAGGCAAAACCAATAAACAGGGACTTCGATGGTCATATAATCAATTAATTTGGGGTAAGCTTAAACTCAACCCAATTGTTGATGAGTCTAATCTAGTAATTCAGCATGGCTTAACTTGTCGCGTTAAATATGTTCGTTTGTTGTGGAAGGAAATTAATGGCAAGCGTCGCTGGTTTATTCAGTTAATAAATGAGGGAGTGCCATATCAAAAACAACAGAACTATATATCTAATGGTCTTGTTGGTTTAGACCTCAATATCTCCAATATTGCCTTTGTAGGCGGTAACCACGCTGGTTTATTACCATTTGCAGATAAAGTCCCTAATTTCCGAAAGGAAATTACAGAACTGCAAAGAAAAATGCAACGCTCTCAAAGGGTTAATAATCCGAATAACTATGAGTCGGATTTTTTAACTAAAAAGGGACGCAAAACTGTTGTTAAAAAAGGCAAAGTTAAAAAAGGCAGTCGTAATTGGAACAAGTCTAAATCTTACAAAAAAGCTGCCCAAAAGAAACGTGAACTAGAAAGACGTAAAACTGTTTATGCCAAGTCTCAAAACCTAAAGAGCGTTAATGAGATTTTACGGCATGGGAACGTCATCAAAACTGAGAAAGTATCAGTTAAAGGATGGCAAAAACGTTACGGTCAAGCCATTTCTGCAAAATCGCCTGGATTTGTACAATCTGAGTTGAAGCGCAAAGCTGTAGGCGAAGCCTGCGCGAAGCGCATAAATGCTGGCGGTCAATTTATAACTTTTTCTACTCAAAAAAATGCACTATCTCAAACTCATTTAGATGGTAGTCGTATCAAGAAATCACTATCTGAGCGAGTTCATAAAGATGTGACAGGAATTGTAATGCACAGAGATATATTTAGTGCATTTCTGAGTAGATATGTTAATGACGAAGATAACCTTCTGTTGCATCTTGCTCAAAATGAGTGGGAAAGGGCGGAGCCGTTCTTGATGCAGGCATGGAAGGAATTTCAAACAAACTGCGAACAAGTAAGCGCGTCTGAAAGTAGGCGCTCGTCATTCATCCTCTGAGCAGTTCTGCATAAAAGGTAAAACCGTTAACCAGATAGCTGTAGTGGGCGAAAAGTTAACGCAATCTTTGCTCTTTACCACGTTACTTTAGTACGTGGAGTGGCTCAAGCACCAACTCAGACCACTTTTTTATCTTCCGAAAATCTCCCCCTCCCTGTTGACGGGGAGGGGGCTGGGGGGTGGGGTAATATGTTTAATTATGTTGACCTACTTATCTATAGCTAGTAACAACCAACAAGTAAAAATTAATCGTAAGGAAAAATTTATAAATGGGACGGATATTTATTTCGGCGGCTCACGGTGGCTTTGAATCAGGTCGTCGTGATGCTGGGGCAGTTGCCGGAAGTACAACAGAAGCGCAAGAAATGATATTGCTGCGCGATTTAATTGTGCCAGAACTGCGATCGCGCGGTTTTGAAGTTTTTGCAGTCCCCGATGATTTAAGCTTGAGGGGGACAATTATCTGGATTAATTCCCGCGCTCGTCAAGGTGATATCAGCATAGAAATTCATGCTGATGCTTATGGCAACCCAGATGTACGCGGTGCTGCTGTGTTTTATATTGCCAATAATGCCGAACGCAAGAAACAAGCAGAAATGCTTTTATTGGCATTGCTGCGTCGGGTTCCTCAGCTACCAAACCGAGGTGCAAAACCAGACACCGCCACTGGGATTGGGCGTGTCGCATTTTGTCGGGATGTAGTGCTACCCTCAATGTTGATGCAGATTGGGTTTTTAACCAATCCAGACGATCGCTTTATCATTCTAAATCGCCGCCGTGATATCGCACTGGGGATCGCCGACGGGTTGGAATCTTGGAGTCGAGGTGGTGTTATTGATCCTGTAGAAAACCCTACTTACCCACCGATTAATATCAAAATTAATAATCAGCTTTATGGAGAAAAAGGCATCCTAGTTAATGGTAATGCCTACATCCCTATTGATTTAGTGGATCGCCTCAGAGTTGACTTGACCAATGCCCCAAATGTGCGCCGTTTCCCATACAAAGGCGTGGTTTATGTCAAAGCAATTGAATTACGAGATTTTAACGTTTCAATAGCTTGGGATAGTGCCAATCGTACAGTTATTTTACGCTCAATCTTAGAGATTTGCCCTGGTCAAATCGATCGCATTATGGGTCATGGCAATTCCTCTGAAGTACAACTGATGATGTTTCTCAAAGCTAATAATGCGACTGCCCTCAACCAGTTTCCCGACTTACCCAAACTTTACCGCGAAGAAGCATCTGTTGAGGGAGTTAATTATGACATTGCTTTCTGCCAAATGTGTGTAGAAACCGGATTTTTGCGGTTTGGAGGTGATATTAGACCTGAGCAAAATAACTTTGCAGGTTTAGGCTCAATTGGTGGTGAAGCCCAGGGTGCAACATTTCCCAGTGCCAGACTGGGAGTACGAGCGCATATCCAACATTTAAAAGCTTACGCTAGTCTAGAACCTTTAGTTCAAGAATTGGTAGATCCCCGCTTTCGTTTTGTTACACGCGGGATCGCCCCTTTACTTCAACAACTTAGTGGGCGCTGGGCTGCGGACTTAGATTATGGCGATAAGATTATGGCTACCCTGAGACGACTTTATGAATCAGCAGGCTTAATTTAATCAATTAACAATTATCAATTACCAATCACCAATCACACTTAAAATTGTGCGATCGCGACCTGCTGTTTTAGCCTGATACAATGCTTGATCTGCACTAGCTAACAGCAGTGCTTTTGATTGCTCTTTGTGGGGAAAAGTGCTAGCTACACCCAAGCTCAACGTCACATATTCACTAACTGTAGAACCTGCATGAGGTAGCTGCAATTCTTTGAGTTTTTCTCTAATTCTTTGTGCTACATCAAAAGCATTTTTACCTAAAGTATTAGGTAAAAGTACAACAAATTCTTCTCCACCATAACGAGCAACTAAATCTCCTGCTCGTTTGACGTTACCCCTGATCGTATCAGCGACTAATTTTAAACATTCATCTCCAGCTATGTGACCGTAAGTATCGTTATAGCTCTTGAAAAAATCAAGATCACACAAAATAAGAGATAAAGGTAATAATGCTCTTGAGTGCCGCCGCCATTCCTGATCGAAATATTCATCAAATCGTCGTCTGTTTGCCACCTGAGTTAAACCATCACTGTTAGCTAGGCGTTGCAATTCCAGATTCGCCGCTTCTAGCTGTTCAACTAATAAAAATTGATGGATTAAACGCCGTACTCTTTGTAATAATACAGGCCAGTGAATTGGCTTAGTAACATACTCAGTAGCTCCCACTGTAAACGCTCGATCAACTGACTCTTTATCATCTAGTGATGTAATCATCAAAATTGGTGTGCGATCGCCCCCAGGCAGCTTTTGTAAGTAGGTACAGCAGGTAAAGCCATCCATTACAGGCATCAGGGCATCAAGTAAAACAATATGCGGTTGATAACTTTTATAAGCCTTGATACACTCCTCTCCATTACCAGCCTCTACTACCTGATAACCTTGTTGCTCCATTGCTCGACGTAGCAGTTGCCTGGTCATCTTATCATCATCTACCACCAATACTATTGGGGGCTGTTCTAATATTGGAGCAGTGTTCATCCTTAATCCCGATCTTATTTAATCTCGTAGAGCTAGTAATTAAAATACTTTTCTCAAACCTCTCTACATTGCTAATTCCACCCGAAAAATACCCAAGCCCCTACTCATAAGCGTGCCGCGCGGATAAACTTGTACATTTTTAATAAAAAAGAAAAGTGATCAAACCCTTTTCCCCTTCCTCCTCTCCCTAAAAAATAAAATTTAGCAACACAACAACTTACTTTTAAGTGCTGTTTATAAGTAGTAATTAACTATTTCCCATAGCCAAATTACTGAGGTATTATATTGTATGGGGATCGATTACTGATTCTACAGCCTGCTGCTCATTTCCTGCCGCAGATGTTTGAATTAAGGCAGGACACTTGCTCAACGCTGCCATCAAGATATCTTTTTTGAGAGGTTTGCTAATAAAATCATTCATTCCTGCACTGAAACATTCCTCTCGCACCCCACCAATGGTATTCGCCGTTACAGCAATAATCCAAGGGTAGTTGTATTGGTTCCACTTCTGGCGAATTTGGCGTGTAGCTTCAATGCCGTCCATTTCTGGCATTTGCACATCCATTAACACTACATCATATTGCTGATGCCGTAGGGCATCAAGTACCTCCAAACCATTCGTTGCTAAATCTGCCTTCAAACCTAGTTGTTTCAAAATCTGTGATGCCACTTTTTGGTTAATCACATTGTCCTCAGCTAAGAGAATCTTTAAGGATAGATTGAGAACTATATCCACATTTATTTACTCCTAGCAACAGAATAGATTTAAGATCACAGGGTTTTATACCAAATCCGTAAATAAATTTGAAGATTAATCAATTCATGTCTCAATAGCTATATTTACGACAGCCAGATGGTATATCATAATAGATTAATATTTAATTTTTTTTAGTTATTGATGCTAAACAGATTTGTGTCAAATTTTGATTAGCGTAAACGACTGCTTTCATTTTGTAATTTCAGCAAGTGTAGTAAATCTACCAAATAGCTGAATAAACCTCAACCAAATAGCTGAAGTTTATTTTAACTTTATTCAAAACCCTCAGTTAATTTGGGTTCAACTGTTAAGTTTGGTAGTCCTTCAAGTTTTTCAGCCACGTTTGGTTCTTGTTCTTCCTTGGGAACCAACAAAGTTAATCCACCAGGTACACACTCAATATCAACTGGTGTTGTACCAATAATTTCGCCATCAAGCACAACTTTTTGAGGAGGATTAGTTCTAACTTGCAGCCTGCTAGCGCGGAGATAACCAATATCATCGCGTTCAACAGCACTTCCTGCTAAAGCTGTTTTGAGTAAATGATAAGAAGCAGCGATCGCCCCTGTAACATTTAGTGGTGCTACTACAGTTACATCTAATAACCCATCATCCACAATAATCCCTGCTGGACCTTGAGCCAGGATCGAAGTAGGTGGCGCAGCATTAGCAATAGTTACCGCCGCAGCCGTTACCTTCACCACTTTATCTTCAGTTTCAATTTCCACTTCAAAATTGGGCATCTCTCCTAGTAGCTGTAGTCCTCCCAGAATATATGCCAACATTCCCAAACGGCTTTTACTTTCTCGGTCAGCTTTTTCGACCGTTTCTGCCTCAAACCCAATTCCTGCAAGTAAAACCATCGGCAAATCGTTACAATAAGCCGCATCTACTATCCGCGTTGCGCCACCTAAAATAGTTTTGCAAGCTGCTTCAATCGTATCAGGGAGTCCTAACGCATTAGCAAAGGCATTGGCTGTTCCCCGTGAAATAATCCCCAAAGGAATATTTTTCCTAATTAAAGCACCCGCAGTAGCAGAAAGAGTGCCGTCACCTCCAGAAGCAATAATTGTACTAGCTCCCCTTGCTATAGCTTGAGCAGCTAGTTCAGAAGCATCAATTTCTGGTGTTGTCAATTGTATATCCAGGTCAATTTCTGGCTCTAAAATTGAGCGAATTTGTTCCAAGTCTTGGTCGGGGTCACTTTGACCTGCAACAGGATTAAAAATTAGACAGGCAGAGCGCTTCATTATCAATTAACAATTAACAATTAACAATTATCAATGACGAGTGACACTTCAGCAATCACACTTCACCAATCTAACAGTTAGTTAAGCGTACCGCTAAAAAATGTTTGGAATAAAGAAGAAAATTTATCAAAATCTCTTCTCCTCCCTCCTCCCTCCTCCCTCCTCCCTCCTAAAACACAACAGCTTAACAACTAAACAGCCGCTTCATATTCAAAACATCGCTCATTTGCTTAATTTGAGTGAAACAACGCTCAAGTTGTTCGCGATCGCGAATATCAATACACAAATCAATCACTGCTGGTCTATTTGGATGAGTTTTGACTTGAGCATTACGCACATTGATATTCTGGTCGGTTAAGCGAGATAAAATATCTTTTAGCACACCCACGCGATCGAGAACTTCAATTTGAATATTTACCGGATAAGTTTGGGCGCGTCTAGCATCATTATCAACAGGATTCCAACTTACAGGTACTAAGCGATCGCCTTCAATATTTTCGACATTTGTGCAGCCTTGGCGATGAATAGAAATTCCACGAGCGCCACGAGTTACCACGCCAATTATGCCTTCTCCTGGGATCGGGTTACAACAACCAGCTAGGTAATAAAGTAATCCTTCAATCCCAGCAATTGGGGATTTACTAGAAGTATTAGCAACTGCACGTCCGCTTGTATGAGTAGAGGACGAAGGTAGAACCTCTAATAAAGGAGCGATCGGTTGAGATGCCTTAATATTATCTCGTAAGCGATTTACTACCTGGTTAAGAGTTACTTCCCCATAACCCAAACCCGCCAATAAATCTTCAACAGTATGATAATTGCAGCGATGCGCTACTGCCTGCATTGGTTCAGATTTCAGCAAAGACTCAAAACCATTTCTACCTAATTCTTTCTCCAGCAATTCTCGCCCACGAGCAACATTTTCTTCACGGTGTGATTTCTTATACCACTGCCGAATCCGATTTTTTGCCCCAGTCGTTGCGACAAAATTCAGCCAGTCTAAGCTAGGACGGCTATTTTCTCTAGTGATAATTTCAACAATATCCCCATTACTAAGGTGTGTATCCAAAGTAACAATCCGTCCATTCACCTTAGCGCCAGCACAATGATTACCCACCTCTGTATGAATCCGGTAGGCAAAATCAACTGTCGTCGCACCACGACTTAGTGGTACAACATCACCTTGTGGCGTAAATACATAAACGTCATCGTCAAATAAATTGTCTTTAACGTTTTCTAAGTATTCTTGAGCATCCTTAAGCTCGCTTTGCCAATCTAATAGTTGACGCAACCAAGTAAACTTTTCATCTGTTCCTGTCACCTTGGTACGATTAGAATTTCCAGTTTCCTTATATTTCCAATGAGCCGCAATCCCATACTCCGCAATATGGTGCATTTGCTGAGTACGGATTTGGATCTCTATAGGACGACCGTTGAGACTAACAACAGTTGTATGCAAAGATTGATAGCGGTTAGGCTTTGGTAAACCAATATAGTCTTTAAACCTACCAGGAATCGGACGAAAAGCATCGTGAACAACTGCTAAAGCACGGTAACATTCTTCATTTGTTCGGACAAGGATTCGGATAGCAGCTAGATCGAATATTTCACTAAATTCTTTCTGCTGCCGTTGCATCTTTTGATATATTCCATAAAGATGCTTAGGACGACCACTCAAATCTAGACACTCAATTGCAGATGCCGTCAAACCTTGCTGCAAAATTTCTGTGACATTAGTTAATCTTGCTTCCCTGTCTGTACGTTTCTCGGCTACTAAAGTTTGAATTTTCCGATAAGCTTCTGGTTCTAAATATTTAAACGCTAAATCTTCTAATTCCCACTTAAAACGTCCGATCCCCAAGCGGTTTGCTAGGGGAGCAAAAATTTCTCGTGTTTCTAAGGCAATGCGTCTTCGTTTTTCATCCGGCAGATGCTCTAATGTCCGCATATTATGCAGTCTATCTGCTAGTTTTACCACAATTACCCTAATATCATGAGCCATCGCGATGAACATCCGGCGAAAGTTCTCAGCTTGGCGTTCTTTTTTACTAGAAAAATTCAATTTAGAAAGCTTGGTAACTCCTTCTACCAGTTGCCGAACTTCCTTACCAAACATTTTTTCGAGGTCATCTGAAGTGACATCGGTATCTTCTACGATGTCGTGCAAAAATCCTGCCGCGATCATAGCACCGCTACCGCCAAGATCCCGCAACAACCCAGCAACAGCAACAGGATGGCAGATGTATGGTTCTCCAGATGCGCGGCGTTGACCGTCGTGGAGATTGTAACCAAATTCAAATGCCCGACAAATCAAATCTGCATCCTGCACATTGGTATCAGCAGACACATCATCATCAGGCTGGCTGCGAGTAATTAAGCATTGCTGTAGCCAGTCAGGAATTACACAATCAATAATGGGAGTGGGAGTGGGAGTGGAAGTGGAAGTGGATGTAGATGTAGATGTAGATGTAGATGGGGCGTTCACACTATTTAGCATTTTTATTAATTATTTAAGGTAGTTGAGACTTAATAAGCGGGATTAACAATGTCTAATATCCCGATCTAACTGCCGTGTCAGAAACCTGTCAATATTGCCATCCTGAAATCTGACTGACGGATTCTGACTATCTCAGGATCGGTCTTAAGATTATTTTGTGGAAGTGTGCGTAGGCGGAGCAGCGTCGTAGACATCGCACTATCAAGGAAATCTTGCTTTGAGATCAAAAGACGTAAGCAAGCACTTTAGTTGAGCGATCTTTATCAATTAGACAAAATTCTTTACATTGATCTTAGTCTAATTATCTCTGAATGTTACCACCGTCACATCGCGATCGCTACCAAGAATTTTTAACGGCACTCCTGCAACTCCAAAAAGCTGCTGCTACACCCAATCAGGAGAGCGCATCCCTAAACGCTGCCTTACAGCAAGTGCAACAAATTTTTACAAGCCAAGTCTTGAATTTAAGCCTAGATCAGCTAGATTTGCCTGCGCGATCGCGGATGCAATCTTATTTAACCGAAATCCATCGCCTGATGCGGATGTTACAGATGGATATGATGTTTTTGCAGGCATCCCAGCATCGGGAAACTCAAGAACAAAGGCAAGAGGCTTTTGAGCATCGGGTCAAAAGTTTGATTGGTTGGTGCGAATCCATCCTCCAAACGGAATAAAATCATCATATTAGGAGGTAAATTTCTGTGAACTGTCCCAAATGCAAGCATTCACCATTAATAGATGGCACGTTAAGCGGGAATTTAGCTGTTAATTCTTGCCAATCTTGCCAAGGTAGCTGGATTCGCGCTAACGATTATGAAAATTGGCATCAAGAAAACGCCTCTGAGGAACCAGAATTATTTTCGCAAATACATCATCTGGATTATGTCCCCTCCCCTTTGGATAACAAAGCAGCTTTGTGTCCAGATTGTCAACGCATTTTGTCTCGCGCCAAAGTTAGTTTAAAAACCTCATTTTATATAGAACGCTGTTCTAGCTGCAACGGAATTTGGTGTGATGGTGGCGAGTGGGAGGTTTTGGAAAAATTAGGGTGGCATACTCATATAGAACAATTGTTTACGGCTTCCTGGCAAGCGCGGATGCGCGAGTATCAACACGCAGAACAAGAGCGACAAGCAATTGTTGATAAAGTAGGCTATGAAATCGCTGCTCAAGTATTTGAGTTAGCAGCTATTTTAGAAAAGCACCCTAATGGAGATTTTGCGGCTGCTTATTTGATGAGGCGTTGTGAAAAAGATAAAACTTCTTTCCTCAATCAGCCAAATCTATAACTATTGAGTGGGAAAGCTATTTTGATAATTTCTA
>JBARVL010000072.1:0-4571 GCA_049646245.1 Crinalium sp.
ATTATTATTAGTAGAAACTACTTGTGTATTAGCAACTTTAATTTGCTGCCCTGCTAATGCTACCCGTAAGTGACGTGAAAAAGTTTCGGCTGGATCGATAACTGCCATTGCTTGTAAATTTGGCTGGGCATCAGCAGCTAATTGTCCTGAAACTCGCAATATAGGCTTACCTAAAAAGCTGTTTAATTGTACAGATGACTCTGAACCTGGTGCAGATGTAACAGAGTTATTTTCTACCTGCCAGCTAATAGCACTAATTGGGTCATTCCAGCTAACTTTAAGGGGAAGTCCAGGCGCTTGCGGTGATATTGTTAGCCCTATAGCATTTTGATTAACAATTAAGCTGTTAACAGTTGTGCCATAGTAATATTGCACATCTTCCCATTCCCAAGTAGGGTGAATTGGTGTGCCTTGAAAATAACCATCGTCTACAACTAACTGTTGTATTTGATCGTAACCTTGACGCTTTAGTTGTTGTGCTAATTCTCTGAGTTGAATATCTGTTAAACTAGGATCGCCTCGTCCGACAAGCCGTAAAGATTTAATATTTGGATCGCTACTAGCATTATAAACAGAGGTGCGAATACGATAATTTGAGCCTAACTTACTTAATGCTGCGGCTGTGGTAAATAGTTTAGTATTAGAAGCGGGAATAAAGTAGCGATCGCGATCGCGTGCATATAATGTTCCTGTACCAAATACAGGTTCCACTAATACACCCCAGCGAAAGCGTTGATACTGCGGACGGTTGATTACTGTTTCAATGGCATTTCCCAATTGTGCAGAACAAATTGCTGGTAAAGGTTGAGTCTTACCAGGAGAATTTTGGGCAATTAAACTAGATGGCAAAGTAGTTGATTTTTGTGCGATCGCAATGCGCCCAGTAATTCCCTGTACTATCAAAAATAGCAGCAAAACACTCAGGGGTTTACTTTTAGCAGCCCACAACTTCCAATTCTTCAACAAAAGTCAAACCTCATTTTATAATGTAGAAAAACTTAGCTGTTAACACTCTCAACAACCTTAATATTACTCCTCAGCCATTCATTAACTAATACTTCGGATCGAGCGATCAGGAAGAGAAGCGCCAAGGCGCTTTATCAGGGTGACTCTGTAGGGGTAAGCGCACTCGTTGAACTGACACTCCGCCGCAATTCATCCGGCGGAGTGTCAAAAGGAATAGTTACTACAAATCTGCTACCTACATCAACTTTACTTTCTAAAGTAATATTTCCACCATGTAAATCAACAAACCTTTTGACTAGGCTAAGTCCCATACCTATTCCAGGGATATTATCAATATTATTACCTCGGTGGAATGGCTCAAATATTAACTTTTGTTCATCAGCAGGAATGCCAATGCCGTAATCTTGAATACTACAGATCACCTCTCTATCTTTACAAATTAGTTCCACTTCTACTTTTCCCCCTTGAGGAGAATATTTAATCGCATTTGAGAGCAAATTATAAAAAATATGCCACAGCAACCTTTCATCCATCACCACATCTGAGCAGTTTCCGTGATGAACTAAGCTGATAGGATGGTTTTTTCCCATAATTACTTGCATTTCCCCTACGATATACTGCAATAATTTTTTTAAATCCAGGGGTGCAGTTTTTAACTCTAGTTTTCCCGCTTCCGTTCTATTAATGATCAGAATATCATTTAATATCTGAGTCATTTCTTGAACTGTGTTTTTAATTTGGTCAAATAATTTTTGTTTATGTTCTGGCTGAAACTTATGCCCATAATGTTCTAATAGTTCAGTAGCAGATAATATAGTAGCCAGGGGAGTCCGAAAAGTGTGTGAAGTGGTAGTAATAAAGCGGGATTGTAGTTCGTTGAGTTCTTTTTCTATTTGCAGTGCTTTGTAAATTTCTGCTTCTGCTGTTTTACGATCAGTAATGTCTTCTGCAATACCAGCAACACGCTCAACAATTCCTGAACTATTTTTAATGGGAAAACCGCGCTCGTGTATCCAGCGAACTTCTCCATTCGGTTTCATAATCCGATAAATAGCCTCGTAATACTTTCCTAAGCGATGTTGAAATAGTTGGATTATAAAACCTTCACGATCTTCTGGATGAATATAATCAATAAAAGAGTTGGGTTTTTGATATAAACTCTCGCAAGTGCGACCCCAAATTTCTTGGTAAGCCGGACTAATGTAAATTGTTTTCGACTTCTGGGGATTGGAAAGCCAAAATACTTCATTAATATTTTCTGCTAGTTGCTGAAAACGCTCATTACTTTCTTTAAGTAACTCTTCAACTTTTTGGCGTTCGGTAATGTCTTGAGTAACTTGAGAGAAACCGCGTAGGTTTCCAGAGGAATCTTTTAAGGCAGTAATTAAAACATTAGCCCAAAACCGCGATCCATTTTTACGAATACGCAAACCTTTTGCTTCATATTTTCCTTCAGTCGTCGCCATCTCTAATTCGGAATATGGCTTGCCGTTTTTCACATCTTCCGCAAGATAGAAACAAGAAAAATGTTTTCCAATAATTTCCTCGGCTAGATACCCTTGAAGACTTTCGGCTCCTGCATTCCAACTGATAATATATCCCTTGGGATCTAGCAGGAAAATGGCGTAATCCTTGGCTCCCTCAACTAGCAAACGGAAACTATCTTCATTAACTGAGGCTAATTCTGCTGCCAGCTTGTGTTGCTTAATTTGACTAGCTGTTGCAGCGTGAACAGCTTTAACCTGTTGAGATTGAGCCAAGATTGCTATTAAAAGAGGTAAAATCAGAATGCTCAAATATAAAATTGCTACGGGAACTGTGATATTAAAGGTAATTTCATGGGATAGTAGCTGCATCAGTAATTGCGTGTTGGGTTGACAATAAATTGTGGCGATCGCATACTCAGCAATCATGGCGAAAATTTTTGGTGATATTTCTGGCTACTAACCATATAAACTAAAACTATTTTGCTCAACTGCAAACTAAAATTAACAAAACTATGAGTACATTTCTCTCTGGTACAGCAGTAACACTATCCATTCTCGCTTTAATAGCTAGTGGTTTTGCCGTTTATCAAGTATTTGAAATCAGGCAAAATATTAATCCTGCTGGTAATTTAGAAAAAATTGCCCCTCCAACTCCTAATAAAACATCTCTTAATCAGTCACCCCAATCAAGCAGTGACGACAATAACCCCGCTACAGCTAACCCTTCACCCAAAGCGAGTGCTGCATCCGTAGCCATTTCATCACCCAAGACAAAACCCCTGACGACAACAATAAAACCTGGTCAATTTGTGCAACCTGCTTTAACTAATCAAGCTCAAGTAGAGTTACTTTCAGTTAAGCGGATTGAAGACCCACAAACAGGTAATCGTGATGTCGTAAATGTGCAGATGCGTATTCGTTCTCAAGCAAATGACTTAAAAAAACCTACTTATATTGAAATTGGTCAGACAACCGCCCGTAACCCTAATACTAGCGAAACTTACAAACCAGTTGATTCTTCCAAACATTCAACAGAAAAAGTAGATATATCTCAAATCGCCAAAGGAGCATCAGCAGATGCTTATGTCTGGTTGAGATTGCCAGAAAAAGTTAGTACTTTAGATATCTTTGTTCCGAAAACAGCACAATTTAACCAAGTGCCAGTTTCTCAATAAATGATTAAACCTCTTAGTTTTAGTGAAATTCTAGAGAATTATCCACCGATGCCCAGCATATTTACACAGATTAAATAAATAAATTTTGCACGAAGTTTATTAATTATAATACCAATTGTTTTAGCCAACTAATCCTAATTATTAGGATTAATTTGAAATTTGTAATCGGAACCTTCTATAACTATTTCTCCTATTGCAGTTTTGATGTATAGCCGACCCTCTGCTAGTTTTAATACATAACTTTTATCTACTATATCAGTTGATTTTTTTGGGGAATTTAAACAATAAACTTGACATTCATTAGAACTATCTAAATTGCTATCCATGTTGTTATTGCCACAAGGTTGTGTAATTACTTTGTTTTCATCTAAAGATTGATGAGAACAAGATTCCCTGGGAGATAAATTTATATCTGTGGCAAAATTATCTTGAGCCAGAGCTAAATTTTCTACGGTAGCGGGTGTATGTTCTAAGTGCTGCGTAATGCTTGCTAACTTTTGCTGATTAGGGGCATATTTTGCGGCTAATTGCGTAAAATCATGGTGATTTTGAATTAATAAATTTGGGGGATAACGATTGCCTGAATAACTTGGGTAAGTACGGCAATTTTCTACTGGCAATGATTGTTGGTAGTAACCCTTGGAGAAGTTGGAATTTTTGTTAACTATCAGTTGATGAGATTTACACAGCCAAACCACCTGTTGTTGACTATCTAAATTTATTTCACTGTATAAAGTTTTGAGCAGCAGCAGATCTTGCTTAATGCTAATTTCTTTAATAGGATGCCATTTTTTATGAAAGAAAATTAAAATATCCAGTCGGCTATCATGCTTGATCTCCTGCTTTTGACGAGGATACCAAGCTTCCCAGACATTAACAGCTTGTGTATATTGCAAGGTATAACCTAAAGGAATTTCGTGTTGCTCGTAGGCAATTAAACCTG
>JBARVL010000073.1:0-4295 GCA_049646245.1 Crinalium sp.
CCTCTCAACTAACTATAAAATAAATTGATAGTGTTTGACACTCCGCCGGATGAATCACGGCGGATTCTTGGCTCACCGACCCGTCTTGTCAAGGCAGGTGTTACCACCAACCAAGATAGAGGACAAATCTCCCCAAGCGTTTAGGTCTTCCGACCAGCTTCCGATATGCCCTATCGTAGCTTTTTTGAGTATATTTAATGCTGCCATTTTGTCTCTATCTTCAGAATATCCACACGGACAAATATGAGTTCTGACTGATAGAGATTTTTTGATCAACTGCCCACAACTAAAACATTCTTGGGTTGTGTACGCGGGATTAACAGCAATTGTTAACCTGCCATATTTAACACCAAAATACTCAATCCATTTTCTTAGTTGCGACCAAGCAGCATCATTGATACTCTTGGCTAGTTTTTGATTACGCACAAGGTTTTTAATAGCTAAATCTTCGTAGGCGATCAAATCGTTGGATTGACACAAACGGAGTGCTACTCTCTTAGCAAACTCTTCTCGTTGCCTACTTACTTTTAGGTGTCCAAGAGCGTATTTTCTTCTAGCCTTGATATAGTTATTGGACTGTATAGTTCCTTTCCTGAACTTCCTTGATTTTCTCCTATTAAGTTTACTTAGACGTTTTTCGGACTTCCTGTAATACTTAGGACATTCAATAGTATTGCCATAGCTATCAGCATATAGATAGCGCAACCCCACATCTATTCCAATACATTTCTTAGTTGGTGGTAGCTGTGGGGTTATGTCTCTAACATCAAGTTTCAACAACAACTGAGCAAAATAACCATCTGCTCTTTTAACTATTCTCACTCTTTGAATTTGACACTCCTGGAAATAGTACAAGTCTCGGCTACCAATCAGCTTTAATTCACCAATATTATTACCATCGGTGAAGACAATCTTTTTGGTATCTCGATTAACTTTCCATCCAGATTTTTTAAACTCAACAGAGTGAGTGCGCTTAGAGTATTTAGGGTATCCCTTTTTACCAGGCTTATTATTTTTGCAGTTATTGTAGAACTTGAGAATTGCAGTCCAGGTTCTTTCGCAAGCTTGCTGACAAGCTGTAGAGTTGAGGGCTTTAACGAAAGGATATTCCTCCCTTAGTTGAGTGACATATCTATAAATATCTTTTTGCCCTACGTTTATACCTTCTTCCCAGTAGCGCAGACATTTATTTCTCACGAACTGCACTGTGCGAATAGCTTCGTCTATTGCCTTGTACTGGGCTTGTTTTCCTCTCAATTTGTACTCTAAAACAAACATTTTGCGTATATCGACCCATACGCAAACTACTATAGCGCATTTTTAAGAGAACGGCTACTAAAGTTGCGCGAGTTGCATTTCATCCACGCCTATGAATCAGGTGGATGAAATGCTTCCCGTGTTTTCCTGTAAAATGTACAATACCTGAATAATGTGTGAGGAAATGGAACAATTTTCTGTATTAGGGTTCCCCGTTAATCTGTCGGATGATTATTCTCAATGGTTGATTTCTCGTGTCAACCAAAAAATGGGTAGTCATGTGGTGACGCTTAATGCAGAAATGGTAATCCAGGCAGATAGCAATCCTGATTTGGGTAACATCATCAAAAATGCTGACTTGGTAGTTCCTGATGGCTCAGGTGTTGTACTGTATTTGCAACTTTCTGGAAAAAAACAAAAACGTTGTCCTGGGATTGAACTAGCAGAGTTATTGTTAGGACAAGCGGCTGAACTTGGTGATTTATGCCCTGTGCTGTTTTATGGAGGCGCACCAGGGGTGGCACAGAAAGCAGCAGAAAATATGATTGCAAGTAAGCCAAATTTAAAAATTGTAGCTACGCAGCATGGTTTTCTTTCACAAGATGAACAATTAGAATTTTTAGAGATTATTAAAGAGAAACAACCTAAACTAATTTTGGTAGGTTTAGGAGTTCCGCGTCAGGAGTTCTGGATTGCTCAACACCGCTATCTTGCCCCAGAGTCGATTTGGATTGGTGTTGGTGGCAGTTTTGATATTTGGGCTGGAATTAAGTCAAGAGCGCCTGGTTGGTTAGCAGATAATCATCTGGAATGGCTATATCGGCTTTATCAAGAACCTTGGCGCTGGCGAAGGATGATGGCTTTACCACAGTTTGCACTGCGGAGTTTTGGGGAGTTGGGTTTAACTAGGTTGCAGCGTTTTCAATTCAAGGGGTCAAAGAGTTAGCAATATTACAGCGTTTTGCATCTATAGCAATGGACAGGGCGCTTAGGGCAACGATTAAATCTTTGTTAACATCTGCGTAATCTGCGTCCATCTGCTCACATCTGCGATAAAAAAAATTGAAATCAAGTGCAAGAGATTTAATGCCTTAACCGCCCTGGTGACTGCTATAAATGTAATATACCCCTCCCCAACCCTCCCCTTATAAAGGGGAGGGGGCAATGTCCGGCTCTTTACAGAGAACATCTTTCTAATTTTTTAAAGCTGAATTTGAACGTCCTGCTTGCTGCTGCTGGATGCGTTCTAAGCTTCCTGTAGGTATGGAAGCAATAAGCTGGCGGGTATATTCTTTTTCTGGTTCGCGATAGAGGGTTTCAGCAGAACCAATTTCTTCAATTTTTCCTTGGTTCATTACTATGATGCGATCGCTCATAAATTTAACTACACTTAAATCATGGGAAATAAATATATAAGTTAAGTTAAATTCTGCTTGCAATTCTTTCAATAAATTTAGTACTTGCGCTTGTACAGAAACATCTAAAGCCGAAACTGATTCATCACAAATGATAAATTTAGGGTTAAGTGCTAACGCCCTTGCGATCGCAACTCGTTGACGTTGACCGCCGGAAAATTCGTGGGGATAACGGTTCATCAAGTTCGGATTTAAGCCAACACGGTCTAATAAGTAAGCAACTCTTTCTTGACGTTGGCGAGGGTTTTTACTCACACCATGAATTATTAGCGGTTCCATCACTGCATCACCAATTTTGATGCGAGGATCGAGAGAACTAAATGGATTTTGGAAGACAATTTGCATCTCTCGTCGTAATTTACGCAACTGTTGATCTTTAAGGGTAAAGATATTTCGCCCTTCAAAGATTACCTGACCATTAGTTGGTTCAATTAATCGCAATAATGTCCGCGCTAGGGTAGTTTTACCACAACCGGATTCTCCTACTAATCCTAGAGTTTCACCTTGATAAACATCAAAGGAGACGTTGTTAACAGCCCAAACATAGCGTTTAGTGCGACCAAATACTCCTTTTTCTGGAAATCCAACGCGCAAGCTGCGGATACATAATAGGGGCGCTGCTGAAGAGGTTTCGGTGGGTTGATTTTCCTCAACGGTTTGATAGAGAGAATCTATTCTATTTAAATCTACTGGTTTTTCTGTAATTTCTACTTCTCCAGTGGAAGTAGTAGTAACTTCCATGAAGTCGGAAACAGTAGGAAGATATTTTAAAGGTTGATCGAGGCGAGGGCGACAAGCTAGTAATCCTTTGGTATATGGATGTTGTGGATTTGAGAAGATTTGCCACACCGATCCATATTCCACAATTTTTCCTTGATACATAACTGCGACGACATCGGCAATTTCTGCGATAATGCCTAAATCGTGGGTGATAAATAGCATCGACATCCCACGCCGATCGCGCAATTCTCTTAATAAATCTAGTATGGTTGCTTGTACGGTGACATCTAGTGCTGTAGTTGGTTCATCAGCAATTAACAACGCGGGGTTACAAGAAATTGCCATTGCGATCATCACCCGTTGCAACTGTCCACCGGAAAGTTGATGGGGATAACGATCTAGCATTGATAATTTATAGCTATTAATATATTGATTGATTTCGCGATCGCGCACATCAACTACTGATTCATCAGTTTTATGATTACCGAATAGTTCCCGTTTACGGGTTTCTATATAACGTTCCCCTAATTGTTCATCACTAGGAATTAATTTTACTTCTTGGAGTAGTGCGATCGCGCTTCGACGCGCTTCTGGTGGTGAAACATTTTTGTGCAGTCGCAGCGCCTCAGTTAACTGAAAACCAATCGTGTATACCGGATTTAGGGAACTCATTGGTTCCTGAAAAATCATCGCCATCTGGCTACCGCGATACTGCTGCATTTTATCTTTACGCAGTGCTAGTAAATTGATTGGTTCTTTGTTTTTGCCCTCTGCATCCACCCCCTCAAACCAAATTTCCCCGCCACTAATCTTGCCAGGGCTAGGCACTAAACCCATTACCGCCAAAGAAGTGACAGATTTACCCGAACCTGACTCGCCCACAATTCCGAGTGTTTGCCCTCG
>JBARVL010000074.1:0-2139 GCA_049646245.1 Crinalium sp.
TGCCATTCTACTGAATTATGAGCCATTTTTTGTTTGGTTTTGTTAGCTTATTAACAAAACATTGCTAAAATTGACACTTTCAGGTCGTCATACACTGAAATTCTTTAATCAACGAGCTAACTTGCTAGGGCAGGATTACTCCAACCGCAGTAGAGGTTAATTCTTTAGTTATACTTAATTTTAGACCTATTGGTGATCCTATCACATTCATTAAGAACCCGTGTAATCCTATAACGGATAATTGATTATTAATAATTGTTAATTGTATAAGGCGACTGTGACAAAAACTAAACATTGGCACGAGCAGGTGGGAAGCCAACGTGATTGGGTTTGGCGTGGTTGGCAAACTCGCTATACATATATCCGGGCATCCCAGTTAAATGCTAAAACCACACCAGTGTTACTGTTGCATGGATTTGGTGCATCAATTGGACACTGGCGACAAAACATGATGTCACTAAGCCAAAATCACAATGTTTATGCGCTGGATATGTTGGGATTTGGGGCATCACGGAAGGCGCAGGTCAACTATAAAATTGACCTTTGGGTAGAGCAAGTATATGACTTTTGGCAGACGTTTATTCAGCAACCAATAGTATTAATAGGGAATTCTATTGGCTCTTTGGTATGTTTGGCAGCAGCAGCCGCGCATCCAGAAATGGTGAAAGGGGTGGTGATGATTGGCTTGCCAGATATGTCAGCAAGAGAGGAAGCTATTCCTAAGTTTATGCGACCTGCTGTAGCTGCAATAGAAGGTTTGTTTGCTTCACCACTGCTGCTGAAAAATGTGTTTTACTTGGTGCGTCGCCCTGGAGTTGTGCGAAAATGGGCTGCGATCGCATACTCTAACCCAGCAGCAATTAGCGATGAACTCGTAGACATTCTCACAGGACCCGCCCAAGACAGAGGTGCGGCGGCGGCGTTTGGTGCAATCCTCAAAGCGATGATTGGTGCAGACTTTGCGCCAAGTGTCAAGACATTACTCCCCAACTTAAAAATTCCTCTACTGTTAATTTGGGGAAATCAAGACCGGATGATTCCACAGAGTTTATCCCGTCGTTTTGTAGAGCTTAACGCTAACCTGCAACTGGTGAATGTAGATAATGCTGGTCACTGTGTACATGATGAATGCCCAGAACAGGTAAACCAAATTCTGCTCGACTGGCTCAATGTTAAATGTGTGGAATTTGGCAAGCCTACACTACTTGCTAAAAGCAATATAGTGTAGGTGTTTAACTCAAGATTTGTGGCAACTTCAGTACCCAGACATGGGAAAAACTGTCTAGCCGATAGTAACTTGGCTGGTATCTACATTAGTTGCGCCATCTACACCTCTGGCAACCGAAACCATCTGGTTAAGAATTTGCTGATTAGGGGCTTTTCCTTTTAAAACAACTGTGCTGCCCGTCTGAGCCACCCAAAGTGTATCAATATCGCCAAAATTTGGATCTTGATCAAAAGCCAAAGCTACGCGCTTGGCAAGACCGCTTTGATCGTATTCTCCATTTAATCCCACTCGTTCTGGGGCAACCTCAGTCGTGTCCGCTCCCGCAGGCGCTTGATAGGAAGCTGAGGGTGTCGCATTGACTTGAGCATTCTGAGGCTTACCCATTCCAAACAGTCTTTGTAGCCAACCCATAATTTTTTTTACTCCAAAAAAGTTTAATCTTACCTATTATGCTTTGCCAGCAGAATTAAGAACATCTGCTAATCAAAAGATTTAAGCTTTTGCACTACCTAAGCCTTTAGGTATAGAGATATTAATTATCAGTTAGCGATGAGCAGTGACCAGTGACCAGTGACCAATCACCGATCGCTCGTGGTCGCGATAGAATAAAAAATTAACACCACCCTGGTGTTGAACGTCTTAGGATCGCAGATGATTGCTTTTGTTGTAAGTAATGAAACACACTCTTTCGGTTTTAGTCGAAGATGAAGCGGGTGTTCTCACTCGCATTGCTGGATTATTTGCTCGTCGTGGCTTTAATATTGAAAGTTTGGCTGTTGGCCCAGCCGAGCAAGTCGGCATCTCCCGCATTACAATGGTGGTGACTGGAGATGATCGGGTAATTGAGCAGCTAACTAAGCAGCTTTACAAGCTGATCAATGTGTTGAAGGTACAAGATGTTACTAACACAC
>JBARVL010000075.1:0-5873 GCA_049646245.1 Crinalium sp.
GTTTTTGGTTCGTTAATCATATTTTTTATAGACCTCCTCTGCCCCTCTGCCTCTCTGCTTACCTAAACAAAAAATCTTTGAAAACCTACGCAGTATTGTCCTCTGCCCCCTAATTTTATTTGAAAAAATGAAACAGCCCAGCTATAGAAGAGGGGTTAAGTTTATCCAAATTGTTTATAGGTGAAATATTTATCAGACACATTTTTCTGCGGGTAAAGCTTGAAATGCTCCCCTTACTTCTAATTCCTGGATAATTTCACCCCCTCCCACTTGCATTAAAGAACGCAAAAGATTAAGACGAGTGCTGCTGTGAGTTTCTGTCTCTAATTCCTGAAATATTTTAATCTTCTGTTCTCGCGATAAATGACCTTTAACTTTTTCGATAGCAGCAACAACACCTTGTGGTCCAACTTGCACCATGCGTAAAAATAAAGATAGAATCTGCAAAATAGCATCTCTACTACTATCACTAACCGACATTTGATTAAATAAAGTCACCCCCGCACCGTGATGGCGTGATTCATCTTGCAAAAATCCTTGAAACACGGCGCTTAATTCCGAATTTTGACAACTTTTAGCTAAACTTCTGTAATGACTTAAACCCCATCCCTCCAAGACAACTTGCAACACAAATACCAACACCGTTTTCTCTGAAATTTCCGCTACCTCCTCCAATAAACGTAAGAAAACATTATTTGTTCCTACTATTTCTTGTTGTGGTAAAAAACAACTAATTTGAGCCAAGTGAGTAACTTCATCAGAACTAAACAGTGCATATAACATTCGTTCCTCTAAAGTTTCCGCTAACAGCACCATTTTCGCCATATAACCTACGCCAGCTTTCTCAATAAAATAAGCTTCCTCAAGTAAATCATGGTTAGCTATTTGCAGAATTAAGCTTTTTTCTGACTCACTTGCATCTTGAAAGACTTGGACATTTTGAAGATTAAAATACTCAGCTTTCCAATATTGATAACTATTAAATTTATCCTCCCTCAGAAAATCACCTAAACGACTTTTTAAAGCAGAATCTAATACCCGTCCTAGCTGATTATCCGCAGCAAGACGAGGTAAATCTAAACCTGCAATTAAACCTTTATTCACCATATCAAAAACCTATATTTTATCTATGTTTATCTGCTTGCATCTACGTTTCTATAAACTTATTTTTTAAGGTGTTATCACTGATATAATCTTATTAGCTACACACATAAATGTAAATTCTCTTCGGTTTTTATATTATCCGGCATCTCTGCTAATTCTTCCCAGGTTCCCCACCTTAAGGGCTGTTGCTTTTCATAGTGCTGAATAAACTGCATAATAGATTTATCGGCATTAATTGGAGTTTGTAAATTAAACTTAATCGTTTGAAAAACCTTAGTATCTCCTTTAGCAAAATAATTACCCACCATTAAAGTCAGCCATAACACAAACCTATTAAATATCCAACCCAATAAACCAGAACGCTTTTTAGTAATTAAAATAGTTTGCCCTTCCGTCTTACCATTTTCCACTAACCGTAAAGCAAACATAATATAAAAATGGAGAAAATCGGGACCTAGTGTTACTGTTCCGGTACTACCATACCAATAACACATACTGTAAGTACCTTCATTTTTATAAAAAGGTCGAATAAGCTTAATTAATAAAGATTCGTCACCACCGCGAGTAGTGTTACTAAAAGTTATCGCATTTTCGTTTAATTCTTCCTTTCTGAAGATGATTTCTATAGGAAAGTTATGAACTGTATTAAAATGATGGGCATCGATCGCATTAATCATCACCACATTTGGATGACAATTTTTTAAGAAATGGGAACCAAAAGCAAAATCACATTCTTCGTTTTCTAATTCTGGGACAAAAGGCAATGGTTGTTTAGGAGTTTCCCCAGTCCAAACCCAAATCATGCCATATTTTTCAGCAGTATGCCAAGTTTTTATTTTTACAGGTAATGCTTTTCCTAAACAGGGAATCTCAACACAATTCCCTGCTGAATTAAACTCCCAATGATGGAAAAAACAGCGAATATGATTACCTTCTACTTTACCTTCGGCTAAATGTGCGCCCATGTGAGGACAATAAGCATCAAGCGCGATCGCATTTCCATCCTTAGCCCGATATATCGCTAAATCTCTTCCCTGTAAGGTTGCTGCTTTTACCTCACCTACCCTTAAATCAGATGCTCGAATTACCCAATACCACCCCTCAATAAATAATTCAGGATTATTAAACTTTTTAGCTGAACTTGAGTTAATATTTGTTAAACTTTGCTGCATAATTAATCGGTTGCCTGATTCCAAAAATAATCATCTTGTTAGGTATAAACTAATCTCTCCCTCCGGCGACAACTTATCCGTTAAAGCCGTTACCAAATCTGTTGCCCAAATTCTTTTACCTGCTGAAGTCAGGTTTTCCTCAGAAAATTCTGTCAGACAAACTAACTCATCCCCCTGAATATAACCAGGATTTTTTTGTAAAAAGTAGTTAATATGAGGATTTTTTAATCTTTCTTCCGGTATCTCTATCAATCCATCTCTTAAAACTTGCGGAGTCGAGAAGTGGACAATACCAGCTTTTTCATTATAGTATTTCCCAAACTGATTTTGACATAAGAAATTGATTAAAGCTTGAGTGTTGGTCGGTGTGGGAGCATCATATCTGGGATAAAATTCTTTCGTAAAAGTAGGTAAAAAACGATACGTGCGATAACCTGAGCAAATTAACAGCCAGTATAACTTTTCTCTCACATATTTTTGACGTAACTGATTAACTGCCTGAATCCAAGTTTTTGATAATACTGAACTTGTCCAAGAGTTCGGATCGACAATAGTATCTCCTGAGTAGACAACACTGATAACTTCCCCATCAAACTCAGTTTTAGACATTTTGATAGTAGAAAAGCCTTGCAGCATTTTTTGTTGGTCGTCTTCTAGTAAAATTACCCAGTTTTTTTCTGCTAAATCGGCATGGAAAACTTCCGGTTTGACACCTTTAAAGTGAGTATTAAGGAGTAAATACATAGCTTCTCGTTGATCAGGAAGCAAATCGTTAGTGTGAACGAGGTAGCCCTTCATAGTTGTATTAAACGCATATATTTATAGGGGATACAGATTTTTAGGTAAAACTGATAGCGATCGCCTACGCCTGTAATCTAACTAACCTTGTATAGTAATTAGGGAATGATGTTGCAAAAAATAAACTGTCCTCAGCTATACTCAAACTAACCCAGTACGTGCTAATACAGTTTTTCGGTGAGTAATTCCGCATCAGAGCGAACTGGCTAACTGTATTAAGACTTACGAATTTTTACAAAATTTTAATCAAAGACAGCTTTTAAGTTTAGTTCTCTTATTTGTGACTTCCATGAATGTTCTACTTCTATATCCCCTATTTCCTAATAGCTTTTGGTCATTTAAGAAAACGCTGGCTTTACTAAACTATAAAGCAATGCTACCGCCTCTAGGTTTAGTGACTGTAGCAGCAATTTTGCCTCAAGAGTGGCAATTCAAATTAGTAGACCGCAATGTGCGTTCAGTTACAGAGGCAGAATGGGCTTGGGCAGATTTAGTCATCCTCTCAGCAATGATTGTGCAGAAAGAGGATTTGCTAGACCAAATTCGGGAAGCTAAACGCCGAGGTAAACCTGTAGCCGTTGGTGGTCCTTATCCTACAGCTTTGCCTGATGAAGCCAAATCAGCAGGTGCAGATTATTTAATTCTGGATGAAGGAGAAATTACTCTACCTTTATTTATTGAGGCGATTCAACGGGGCGATCGCACTGGTATATTTCGTTCAGGAGGAGAAAAACCTGATGTTAGTTATACCCCAATTCCTCGCTTTGACTTGTTAGAACTCGACGCATATTCAGAAATGTCTGTGCAGTTCTCGCGTGGTTGTCCTTTTCAGTGTGAATTTTGCGACATCATTGTGCTTTATGGTCGTAAGCCACGCACTAAAACACCAGCCCAAATTTTAGCAGAATTAGAACGCCTTTATGAATTAGGTTGGCGGCGTAGTATTTTCATGGTGGATGACAATTTTATTGGCAATAAACGCAACGTTAAGCTATTTCTCAAAGAACTTCAGCCCTGGATGGTAGCACATGATTATCCCTTCTCCTTTGCTACAGAAGCTTCCGTTGATTTAGCTAACGACCAAGAATTAATGGATTTAATGGTAGCTTGTAATTTTGGGGCAGTATTTTTAGGAATTGAAACCCCAGATGAAGAAAGTTTAACCTTAACCCACAAGTTCCAAAATACCCGCGACTCTCTTAGCGAAGCAGTAAACGCTATTACTCGTAGCGGTATCCGAGTAATGGCAGGGTTTATCATTGGATTTGATGGCGAAAAACCTGGGGCTGGTGCGCGAATTGTTAAGTTTGTCGAACAAACAGCAATTCCCACAGCATTATTTAGTATGTTGCAAGCATTACCCGATACTGCCCTGTGGCATCGGCTGGCTAAAGAAGGACGCTTACGCGAGAAATCAGCCAATATTAATCAAACAACTTTAATGAACTTCGTACCAACTCGACCCCTAGAAGATATTGCAAGGGAATACGTCGAAGCATTTTCGGAACTATACGATCCAGAACGGTTTTTAGATCGCGCTTACCGCCACTACAGAATATTAGGAGAAGCAACTTATCCGAAAAAAGGCAAATCTGCTAAGAAGAAAGTTAGCTGGGTGAATATTCGAGCATTACTAATTATTGCTTGGCGACAAGGTGTATTGCGTAAAACTCGCTATTCATTTTGGCGGAATCTATTTAATATGTATAGATCTAATCCAGGTGGCGTGAGTAGCTATTTATCTGTTTGCGCTCAAATAGAACATTTCTTAGAGTATCGCGAGATAGTGCGAGATGAAATTGAGGCTCAAGTTGCTGAGTTTTTGAAAGGAGAAGCGAAGTTAGAACAGGAATTATTAACGGAAAAGCGATCGCTTCCCGTTTAACCAGATCTCCTCAACTATGATGAGAGATAGCTACTCAAATCAGTGCTATGGTATTGCAACATACAACCATCGCTACAGATAAAATACCGCTACTGGAGAATGGCGATCGCTTAACATAATATGCGATCGCACTTATTAATTTATCGCTACAATACTTAGGGTTATCGGATAATTCTGTGTCAGCTAAAGATACTTTTCACAACGCTGTACGTATCGCCTTAGAGAAAGATGGCTCTCTCAATTACTCATGACCCTCTTTCAATTAAAATTGATCAAATTGACTTTTATATAGACTTAGGGGCAGAGAGGATGTTAGCGGCTCAGAAGTCGGGTCAAAAAATAGCTGTAGAAATTAAATCATTTTTAGGCGCTTCAGTAGTTAGTGAGTTTTATGTAGCACTTGGTCAAACTCTCACTTACCGTTCAGCTTTAAGAGGCGAACAACCAGATCGAGTTTTATACTTAGCAATTTCTTGGGATATTTACGGAGAGTTTTTCAGTCGTCAATTTATTCAAGATGTAATTGCTGAACATCAAATCAAATTGTTGATTTTTGATCCAACTCAAGAACAAATACTTCTATGGAAAGAATAAATTACTCAGAGTTAATTCAAAAAATATTGAAAGGTCATTTAGCAAATGATCTAAATGATACAGAAGTGCAATTTATTTGCGATACAAAAGAACACCACTATCTAATTATCAATTTAGGCTGGAAAGAAGCCGAATATCAGCGAGTCTATGGTTGTATTATCCACGTTGATATTAAGGATAATAAGATTTGGATTCAGCGCGATTTTACTGAAGTTGGAGTAGCTAATGAGTTATTAGCTGCTGGAGTTCCAAAACAAGATATTGTTTTAGGTTTTCAAGCTCCCTATAAGCGTAAGTTTACTGAGTTTGCCTTTGGGTAA
>JBARVL010000076.1:0-5470 GCA_049646245.1 Crinalium sp.
CATGATACCAGTGTGGCGCTGATAGAAGCAGCGCAAGCACTAGGACATGAGGTTTGGATCACTCAAGCACAGATGTTAAGTGTTGTTAAGAGTAAAGCTTGGGCTGTTCTTGAACGAGTGGAATTGATACCTGTGCAACTGGTGGAAGGGCTTTGGGTTGCTGCTGAAAAGTGGTATAAGTTGGGCGATCGCGTTTTGTTACCGCTTGAGGAAATGGACGCGGTGTTTATGCGGACAGATCCGCCTGTAACGGTTCCATATCTCTACACTACTTACATTCTGGATTATATTAATCCAGAGAAAACTTTGGTGGTTAATTCTCCTGCTGGTTTACGGGCGGCAAATGAGAAGATGTATGCGCTTCAGTTTACTGATGTAATACCGGAAACTATTGTTAGTCAGGATAAAGCAATTATTCGGGAGTTTGTGGAGAAGAAAGGGGCAGCAATTCTGAAGCCGTTGGGAAATAAGGCGGGTGAAGGGATTTTATATTTGGAAGCGAGCGATCGCAATTTTAACTCCCTGATTGAAATTAGCACTCAATGGGGGCAGGTTCCCGTGATGATTCAAACTTATCTACCGGAAGCCAAAGATGGAGATAAGCGAATTATCCTATTAAATGGTGAGCCAATTGGTACGGTAAATCGTATTCCTACTGGTAATGAATTTCGTGGCAACATGGCTGTTGGCGGTAGAGTTGCTCAAACGGAAATTACTGAGCGAGAGCATCAGATGTGTAGGCAAATGGCATCCAAATTGCAACAGGATGGTTTGTATTTTGTCGGCATTGATGTGATTGGTGGGTATCTTACGGAAGTTAATGTCACCAGTCCTACAGGTATCCGTGAGATTGACCGATTAAGTGGCGCTAATTTGGGTAAGCAGGTGATGGAATGGCTGGGGCAACGGATGTGGCAACGGATGGGTTAAGGGCGGGGAGCAGAGGTTTAATTTATGGGGAACGGATGTAACGGATGGGTTATTGGTGGGAGGCAATTACATAATTGTGTTATTGAAGGTCGGCAGCTTTTTTGCATTCCTGATTTAACGGATGGGTTATTGGTGGGTGTTGGGGCTTGGGTTTGTAAGTGGCGGATAAATTGTTAGTTTCCTTGGTTTTTGTTGAGTAGAAATTTAAATTTAATAACGATAAATGAATCAGGCTGTAATTGGTGTAGGAATAGTTGGTACTGGATTTGGTCAGAAGGTGCATATTCCTGGTTTCCAAGCTAACCCACGTACTAAAGTTGTAGCTGTTTATCATCGGGATTTGGAGCGGGCGGAAGCTATTGCTTCATCTCATAATATTCCTTATGCTTGCCAAACACTTGAAGAAGTGATTGCGTTACCTGATGTTACTGGGGTTAGTATCTCTACACCGCCATTTTTGCACTATGAAATGGCTAAAAAGGTAATCAGTGCAGGCAAGCATTTGTTGTTAGAAAAACCAACAAGTTTGAATGCTTTGGAGGCGCGGGAGTTATATCAACTGGCAACTAAGCAAGGTGTGGTTGCTACTATGGATTTTGAGTTTAGGTTTGTTCCAGCTTGGATGCGGTTGGCGGAATTGTTAGCAGAGGGTTATGTGGGGAATAAGCGGTTAATTAAGATTGATTGGTTGGTGTCTAGTCGTGCTGATGCTTCTCGTCCTTGGAATTGGTATGCGCGTAAGGATCAAGGAGGAGGGGCTTTAGGTGCGATCGCATCTCACAGTTTTGATTATATTAGCTGGTTATTCGGTTCCATCAGCCGTTTAAGCGCCAAATTAATTACAGCAATTCCTGAGCGACCTTTGCCTGATACTGGGGAAATGAAACCCGTTGATGCTGATGATACTTGTATGCTGATGTTGGAGTTAGCTGATGGCACTCCTTGTCAAGTTTGCATCAGTTCGATAGCTACTCAAGGGCGTGGACACTGGTTAGAAGTATATGGCGATCGCGGTACTTTAGTTTTAGGCAGCGATAATCAGAAAGATTATATACACGGATTTCGTCTTTGGGGCGCACCAACAGGTAAACCTCTCGCTGAGATAGAAATTCCTAATCGCTTGACTTTCCCGAAAAGTTATGCTGATGGACGCATTGCTCCATTTATGCGAGTAGTGGATCAATGGGTGCAAGGTATTAATCTTGGTAAGGAAGTAACGCCTTCCCTACGTGAAGGTGTTTACTCCCAAATGTTGATGGATTTAAGTCATCAATCTAATCAGCAAAATTGTTGGGTAGATGTACCAGAATTAGCTGAATTTATTAATAGTAATTAAACAATTAGATTTTACCCTAGAATCTTGGCTTGTGGTTTCTTTTTAGGTGGTTGGGCAACTATACGGGTAAGCGTAAAAGTCCCTGTGGCTGTAGTTTTACCAGAAGTATGTTGACAAAAAACATGACCTATAATCTTTTTACCATCTTTGCTAAGAGTTCCTTTGAATTTTTCTGTAAATCCTCCTCCTACTTCCGTGAAAGTGAATATTTTGCCTAAGAGTTTAGGGTTTTTTATGTAAAACTTGCCACTCTTCTTTTGTCGTAAATTAACCCAAGAACGAAAAGGAGATAGGATCACAGTGCCATTTGACTTTTGAATTATACTCAAACGATTAGTTGAAAATCGCTGATTATCTATGGCTGCGATCGCACCACTACGGCATCCGGTAGTGCGTGGAGCATTAGAATAAAAAATAGGAGTTTTGATGATCCATTTTCCCGTTAAGTTAACTCGCTTTACTGTCGGAGTAGCGGTTGCTTGCTCAGGATGGAATGATAGCATTGATAAAGCTAGTAATGCGATCGCACAATATTTATATCTTTGCATATTTAAGTTCACAAGCATTATTCAATATTTGAAGACTACCGCAAGTGTATTCATAAACAAGCAAAAGTTAAAAATAATTCATGGAGTAGCAGTTTAAATTATGCTCTGGTCACAAATATCTTTTATATTTGGTTGATTTGTAAGTAGCTTCATATAAATAGGACTTACGCAGAGATCCCCCTAAATCCCCCTTAAAAAGGGGGACTTTGAATCACCCCCTTTTTAAACCCTGCTAGGGGGGATCTAGGTTTCAGGCTTTCGGTGCGTAATTCCTGATAAAAATAAAATCTCCCCCTCCCCTATTGATTGGGAGGGGAAACTTGAGGTTTGATATTTTTTAAGGTGAATCTACTTAATACTTCCTTTCTTGTGGCTGAAACATAGTAACTTTAACTGGTAGGTAATTCAAATCAATACCCGCAGGGGAATAGTAAGCAAGTGTATGTTTCATAAAATTAATATCATCCCGTTGATCGTAATCTGTACGATAGTGTGCGCCTCTGCTTTCTTGCCGATTTAAAGCCGATGTTAAAATCATTTGTCCAACAATCATTAAACTCCGTAATTCTAATGCTTCGATAATTTCGGTATTCCAAAGTTTACCTTTATCATCAAGATATATTTGTTGATATTGCTGTTGTAGTTGTTGCAACTTTTCTAAACCTTCCCGCATTAATTCGTCTGTACGAAAGACACCGCAAAACTGAGTCATCGTGTCTTGAAAAGTTTGACGCAATTGGTTAATGCGGATAGTTCCAGGTTGGGCTAGTAATGATTGAATTTGTTGTTGGGCTGCTTTGATATATTTTTGTTCGTCTATTTGTGGTAATTTGCGATTTTGGATATATTGTGCGATCGCAGCACCAGTTCTTTTTCCATACACCACACATTCTAATAAAGAATTACTACCCAAGCGATTAGCACCGTGAACCGATACACACGCGGCTTCTCCCGCAGCAAAGAAAGCATCAATCAAATTTTCTGGACTGCTACGCACTTGCCCATCTGTATTAGTAGGAATCCCACCCATTGAATAATGAATTGTAGGGCGTACAGGCATAGGTTGATTAACAGCATCAATCCCAACTAAACGGTGTGCTTCTTCCCAAGCAAACGGAACCCGACTCATAATTTTTTCTCGTCCCAGATGGCGGAGGTCGAGATAAACAAATGCCCCGCCTGCACTACCATCGGGATGTATACCACGACCCGCAGCAATTTCTAGGGCGATCGATCTTGAGGTAATATCACGGGGGGCAAGTTCCATCCTACTAGGGGCGTATTTTGCCATAAAGCGATCGCCATCACTATTAATTAAATAAGCACCTTCCCCTCTCACCGCCTCAGAAATTAGTACCCCTACCGGATATAAACCAGTTGGATGAAACTGGACAAACTCCATATCTTCCAACGGCACACCAGCAATGGCAGACATAGCTAAACCATCACCCGTTGAGGCATAGTCATTAGAAGTAGTGTTATAAACCCTGCCATATCCGCCAGTAGCAAACATCACCGCCTTAGCCCGGACAACTTCTAGATGTCCGTCGTGAATGCGATACATGACAACGCCTTTGGCTTGGGCTTCTTCCAGAATTAGCTGCATAACGTACCACTCATCATAGATGTGGACACCGTTATGTCTGAGGTTGTTAACCAATTCATGTAAAATTGCATGACCTGTTTTATCAGCCGCGTAGCAGGTGCGACGGTGGGAATGACCACCAAAAGCGCGTTGGGCAATGCGACCATCAGGTAAACGGGAGAATAACACCCCCATGTGTTCGAGGTCAATTACCACATCTGCTGCTTCTTTGGTGAGAATTTCTACAGCGTCTTGATCTGCAAGATAATCAGACCCCTTAACTGTGTCAAAAGCATGAGCTTCCCAACTGTCTTCTACATCGACATTCTTTAACGTTGCTGCCATACCGCCTTGTGCGGCTACCGAGTGCGATCGAATTGGATGGGTTTTGGCAACTAAAGCGATATCTGCGCTGGGGTTGTTACGAGCAATTTCTAAAGCAGCCCGACAGCCAGCTAATCCACCGCCGACAATTATCACATCATGTTCTAACATTTTCCGTCAGATATCAGAGATTTCTAGATCTATGCTGACGCAAAAAAAAACTTCCCTGCTTTTTGCCTGGGAAGTTTTTTGCAAATTTGTTGCTTATAGCAACCGCTACAGCAGTTAGGACATTAGGGTGTGTTTTCAAACTATATTGGCTCCGTTTCGGTCGCTCTCGATCCCCCTAAATCCCCCTTAAAAAGGGGGACTTTGACTGAATTCTCCCCCCTTCTCGTTCCCAGGCTGGAGCCTGGGAACGAGGGGGCTGGGGGGGATCGAAGGGTTTGAAAACACGCCCTAGACTCCTTGTTCTCAATCACAACTTTTTTAATCGCAGATGTGAGCAGATATTCATGTCGGGCGAATGCCCGAAACGCAGATTACGCAGATGTTAACCAAGATTTGCTCGTTGTCCCAAACTTCCTGTCTGTTGCTATAAAATTGGCAAGAAAATGTTTAACCTTTTGAGCCGTAAGTACTTAATTGGTTACTACCACTGGATTCTTGGACAGGGGCATTTACAGGACTGGTGCGAGTTGTTTGATTTGATTCTATGGGAGAAAACTCAATATGATTCAGTAAGGT
>JBARVL010000077.1:0-3440 GCA_049646245.1 Crinalium sp.
GCGAGTCGAAAAGCTCGTGAAAAGTACCCTAATGTCATTCATCATATTTTTGGAATTAATGAAACTGGGGTAAGTGGCAGAATATGATCCAAGGAAGATTTGGAGATAAAGCACAGGTATATTTTGATATTGAGTTGATTGATACAAATGGCTTAAGTCTCCCTGTGGAAGCAATGCTAGATACAGGTTTTACCGGATTTATAGCTATGAATAAACAAGATGTACAAAGTATTGATTGGCGCTTTTTGCGTCAAAACAAATTGAAGACAGCACAAGGAGAAGCTTTTTTTGACATTTACATAGGGAAAATTATCATCGACAATCAGGAGTTTGAAATAACTGCTTTTGCTGGTGATGAAATTCAAGAAATATTATTAGGTTCTCAGTGGCTTAAAATATTTACCTTAATGGCAGATTATCGAAAAGGCGAGGTAACTTTAACACGGGACTAAGCAAGAAATTTGACATAAACGCGATCGCATCTCGCCGTCTCCACACCCTCTGCTGCTAAATACCCGCTACTTTCATACAGTTTCACCGCTTCAACTAGCACACTCGCCGTTTCAATCCAAATTTGCTCAAATCCTCTCAGGAGTATCGCATCCTCTAATTTCTGTAACAAAAATTTTCCTAAACCTTGCCCCCTAACACTTGACAAAAGATACATTTTGCGGATTTCAACAGCATTATTGCCACGCGGCACAGGATAATAAGCACTTGTACCTACTATTTGTCCTTGTTGTTCAACTACCCAAAACTCTCCGCCTGTAGCTAAATAACATTCTTCTACTTCTAAAACATCACGATCTGCGCCCTCCGGTTCCCAGCCTAAGCCATACTCAGTTAAGACAGAATGGATAACCTCAGCAGCAGCAATGCGAACTGACAAGTCAGCGCTTGCGCTATCGCCAATTTCCCAGTCACGAATTACAAAATCTCCGTAGTTAACTTTCATTAGCTGTGAATTCTCGGTTCAGGGTGAAGAGTTTCTAGTAACTTACTTTCTGCAACAGCTAATTCTTCCTGTCGTTGCACAACAACATCTCGCTCAAAATAAGTATCAGCCAACACCCAATAAATCCCAAAGTGACGCGCCTCAGATGCCATCAAACTGCGATAAAATTGGGACAACTCAGCATCATGTAAATGAGTTGCTAACAATCCTAAACGCTCATGGCTACGAGCTTCAATTAAACCAGAAACTAATAAAGCATCTAAAAGGCGGTGAGGTTCATCACGGCGAATTTGAGCATTTAAACCGCCACCATAAGGAGGTGCAGCCAGTGGAGCAAATGGGATACCGCGACGTTCTAACCAGTCGTTTACTTGATCAAAATGCTCCAACTCTTCACGGGCGATCGCAGTTAGCATCCGTACTAACTTAGTATTGGACGGATAACGGAACATCATATTTATTGCCACTCCCGCCGCCTTGCGTTCACAGTGAGAATGGTCTAGCAGAATGATATCTATATTATTAATCGCACTCTCAACCCAAGCAGAACTTGTAGGTTGCTTGAGGGCATTGATTACTGATGGTGTTAACAGCACTGGTGATGTGGAACTTAAATTACCCAAAATCTGACAATTAAAATATAAGTGCCAGATTTGGGAAGTAATCTTTTTACTTGCCCAGTCTAGCATTAGTAACGTTATAGATAATACAAAGTATCTTCGCAATGAACCGCCTTGAGAACGATGAAAGATTAAGTATTAATCAGTAATAATCAATGTGTACCCAAGTAAATCAATGAGCGCCAATAAATAGGTAATTTCTACTTATGACTGTGGCAGATTGAAGTTGTACAAACCATCTGTAGTTTCGTTGTAGACAATATTGTGATCAATCGGATATTTAATAGAAGCAAAAGTCCCCGTCGGATTGTGATCGGTGATGTGCATGGACACTACGATGGGTTGATGACACTGTTGGAGGCAGTTGCACCCAACTCAGAGGATCAAGTTTATTTTGTGGGCGATTTAATTGATCGCGGTCCCCACAGCGCCCATGTGGTGGAATTTGTTAAAAAAAGCCCCTATCACTGTTTACTCGGTAACCACGAGCAAATGCTACTAGACGTTTTTCCAGATGGAGAAATAAATGGTGAAGCCTTGCAAGGATGGCTCTATAGCGGCGGACACGCAACAGTTAACAGTTATGGTGATGATGGCGTTGATCCAGAGCATATTGAATGGATACGCGGATTACCTACACACCTAGATTTAGGTGACATTTGGTTAGTCCATGCGGGTGTAGATCCTAAACGACCAATTGAAAAGCAAAGTTCTAATGAATTTTGTTGGATTCGCGAAGAATTCCACAGTATACGCCAACCTTACTTTATGAATAAGCTGATTATTACTGGTCACACCATCACATTTACCTTACCAGGAGTTTCCCCTGGTCAACTAGCGATGGGAAATGGTTGGTTAGATATCGACACAGGTGCTTATCATCAAAAAAGTGGTTGGCTAACTGCATTAGATATTACTAACGAGGTGGTTTATCAAGTCAATGTTTCAAAGCTGCGCGTGAGAAAGCGATCGCTTTCTGAATCAGTAACGCGAGTCGATCCCTCTAAAATAAAAGTCAGCAAACACCGCTAGTTACTGATAGCGTAGCAAAGCCTTAACTTGGGTGTTATAAGTAGCACTGTTTATACCAGCACCAACATTAGCACGAGCGGGATTAATTAACTTTCTGAGATTATTAATGCGCTCGCCAGTAGCTGGGTGAGTGCTTAAGAAAGTAGGAACTCCACCTTGACTACCAGCCATTAGCTTTTGCATGAAACTTATTATTGGTGCTTCAGCATAGCCTGCACGTCTTAAGGTCATTAACCCTCTTTTATCGGCATCATACTCATCACTGCGACTGCGAGGACGGCTGAGGGCTAGTTGTACACCAAGTTGAACGGCTTGGCTATTATTAACCCCTGCGGCTGTGCTAATGCCTTGAGCGATCGCTGTTTGACGCATTTGATTAACCGCATGACGACCCGCAATGTGAGCAATTTCGTGAGCGATTACACTAGCTAATTCAGCTTCATTAGCTGCTGCGGCGATTGTCCCAGTATTGACATAAACAAAACCGCCCATTGTTGCGAAAGCATTAATCGCTGGGTCGTCCACAACCTGAAACGTATAAGGTATATCAGGGCGATCGCTGTTTTTAGCTAGGCGTTGACCAAGTTGGTTAATATACTGGTTTAGTTGCCGATTACCATAAAGCCTGACATCATTATTGACAATCTGCTGATTAATTTGTTGTCCAAGCTGAATTTCCTGGCTAGTGGACATATTAGACAACTGAACTACCTGTAGACCTTGACGTAAAATATCAAACCAGCTAATTGCCTGACTAGCTTGGGGCGTACCTACAATCAGACTTGTCGCTACAGTCGCAGACAGCAAGGGATAATACCAAGGACGGCGGGAAG
>JBARVL010000078.1:0-50732 GCA_049646245.1 Crinalium sp.
GGCAAAGGCGACACAGGCGGCAACGGCGGCAACGGCGGCTACGGCGGCGGCATAGGCGGTGCAGGCATGGGAGGAGCAATATTTGTCCGAAGTGGTACTCTCAACCTCCAGAACAGTGCTTTCAACAACAACACTACAACTGGTGGCAATAATGCTCAAGGCTTAGGTGGAGCAATATTCGCCATGAAATCCACCACCAATAACAATGGTAATAACCAGGGAATGCCCACAACCCTGCCAACTGTCAACCTCAGCAATGTCACCTTTTCTGGGAATAATGCTGGTAATGCGGATGGTAACGTTACCCCAGGAAGCATTGGTAGTGGCAATGACTTTAATAATGACGATTTGTTTGGTGCAAGATTTACCGAAAAAGTTACACCGTCAAATACAGCACCCGTTGCCAACAATGACAACTTCAACACCAATGAAGATACACCTTTAACCATTGCTATCAGTAGCTTACTTCTTAACGATACCGATGCTGATGGTAATCAACTGACCCTGAGTAACTTTACTCAACCGAGTAACGGAACTTTAACACTCGACAACACCAACCTAATTTATACCCCCACCGCCAACTACAACGGCACAGACAGCTTCACATACATTGCTAAAGATGGAACAATTGACAGTAATACTGCAACTGTCAACTTAACAGTTAATCCTGTTAACGATGCACCCACAGTAGCTACTCCCATTAATAACCAAAAAGCCGTAGCCCAAACAGCATTTAACTTCCAAATCCCAGCTAACACATTCAGTGACCCAGACTCCAACCCACTGACATATACTGCCACACTTGCCAACGGCGACCCATTACCAGGTTGGCTCAATTTTAGCAACGACACATTTAGTGCCACACCCAACAACAGCAACGCAGGCACCCTCAGCATCAACGTCACCGCCACTGACAATGGCAACCTCAGCACACCACCCACCACATTTAACATAGCCGTCGCCTCAGTCATCAACGGCACAACAGCAAACAATAATATTACTGGCGACAACAACAATAACATCATCGACGGTGGTGAAGGTAACGATACCATTACAGGTGGTGGTGGGGAAGACACCATTGATGGTGGAACAGGTACAAACACAGCCAACTACTCCACAGCACCAACTGGAGTATCTGTCAACCTCACTACAGGCGAGGGTTTACTCGGTGATGCCTTGGGTGACATCCTTTTGAACATTCAAAATCTGCGTGGTTCCAACTACAACGATACCCTCATTGGCGACAGCAACAACAACTACTTATACGGTTTTGCAGAGAATGACAGTATTAGTGGTGGCGGTGGTACTGATTACCTCTATGGTGACGCAGGTAACGACACCATCAATGGTGATGACGGCAATGATTACCTTTACGGCGGTAGTGGTGCCGACTTGCTTAATGGTGGAAGTGGCATTGATACAGTGATATATACCACTTCAACTACTGGTGTTAACGTCGACTTAAGTAACAACACAGTTAGTGGTGGGGATGCCCAAGGCGATATCATCAGCAACTTTGAATACGTGCAAGGTTCCAACTACAATGACACCATTACTGGCGACAGCAACAGCAACTACTTATACGGTTTTGCAGGGGATGACCTTCTTCGTGGTGGCGGTGGTACTGATTACCTTTACGGTGGTGACGGTCTTGATACTTTAACTGGGGCTAATTTAGCTAACTTCGGTGTTGGTGAGATAGACTTGCTCACTGGTAATGCTGGCGCTGATACTTTTGTATTGGGGACTAATACTGGTGTCTTATACAATGATGGTGTTAATAATAATGCTGGACTGACAGATTATGCTCGCATTCTTGACTTTAATGTGGCTGAGGATGTAGTGCAACTAACTAATAACTCATCTTACTATCTAGGTGCAGCGCCAACTGGTACTTATAGTGGTAGTAGTGGCACAGGCATTTTTATTGACAATGATGGTACAAGTGGTTTATCTGCCAAGGATGAACTGATTGGTGTGTTGCAGGGTGTTCCTTTGACGGGGCAAATTAATAACAACACTGCTGGGTTTACTTTTGTTAACTATATGTCTCCTTCATAAATATATTTAACCCCACCCCAGCCCTCCCCGATGCCTTGGGGAGGGAGCCAATTTCCCCCCTTGCTAAGGGGGGATAATTTGGACTTTTGCTCATTGGTCTAATATACAGTCGCTCGCTTGAGTGAGTCTATCGCTTGCGTGAGGTACAAGAACCCCACCCCCTACCCCCTCCCCGCAAGCGAGGAGGGGACTAAGATGTACCTCATGTGATTAGGAAACGCTATATAGTGACCTAACTATCTGTTTTGAGCAGGATTAACATCATCAGTAATCATTACTACAGGGGTTTAGCTTGGCTAAACCCCTTTTTTGTGTTGTAGTTGAAGAATTATATATAGCAACTGCCAGGGCGCTTAAGGCATAAGCCCGCGCAGGCGGGCTTTGGTTGTATGGCCCCAGACTTTAGTCTGAGGGGCTGTTGGCGCAATCGCCTTGTCAGTTCCTATAGCAGTTAGCAGTCAGCTATCAGCGCACCTACCCAGATTTTTAATTGTGCAAATAGTATTGGCTTTAAATTATTAAAACATAGACAAATATAGACAAACGTAGTCATATATGCGATGATAGATGGTATGAAACTATCAGATTACGCAAAATCAAAAGGGATTAGTTACCGCACTGCATGGAGAATGTGGAAAAAAGGAGAGTTAAAAGCAACTCAACTTCCTAGCGGTACTGTCGTTATTGATAATTTAGTCCCCATTGCTCAAGGTGTGGTTATCTATGCAAGGGTTTCAAACGCTGAAAATAAACCGAACCTAGAATCTCAAGCAGAACGGCTAACTCGTTACTGTGAAGCTAAAGGATATCAAATTACTGGAATAGTAAAGGAGGTAGGTAGCGGAGTAAATGATAATCGAAAAAAACTGATTAAGCTTTTAAACCAAGATGATTATCATCTTATTGTTGTAGAGCATAAAGCTCGTTTGACTAGGGTTGGCTTTAACTACCTAAAAGTCTTACTGAACAAACAAGGCAAAGACATAGAAGTTGTTAATCTAGCTGAAGAAGAAGGATCTGATATTATGCAAGACTTTATTTCTATAATAACTAGCTTCTGTGCAAGAATTTATGGGTTAAGACGGAGAAAAAGAAAGACTGAGTGTTTGATTAAATGTTTGGAGGAAAAAACAGAATGCTCTTAGTCGAAAAGCATATTATTAAAGCGTCAAACAAGCATTTTAAAGAGGTTGACAAGATGTCATTCCTTTCTAAAAACTTGTTTAATAGTGCTTTATATGTTTGCCGCCAAGCATTTTTTAACGGTCAAAAAAATCCGTCTTTCAATAACCTTTATCATCAATTAAAGACTGGCATTGACTACAAAGCCTTACCCAGTAAAGTCGCTCAACTTGTAATCAAACAGGTTTTCTTTGGTTTTAACTCATATAGCAAGGTTTTAAAAGCTTACAAAGCTGACTCAAACAAGTTTTTAGGCAAGCCAAAACTTCCTAAATACAAAGATAAGGAGAGTGGCAGAAATGTCTTGACGTTTAACTACCAAGCAGTATCTAAAGTCTGGCTAGATAAAGGTTGGGCAGTTCCTTCGGGATTGCAGCTTAAACTCAAAACTCAAATTTCTACTTTACAAGAAATTAGGTTGATTCCCAAAAGTCGTTTTTATGTTGCAGAAATTGTTTATGAGCGTGAACCGCCAAAAGTAGAAAGCAATAACAGGATTGCCTCTGTAGATATTGGGCTAAACAACTTAGCTACAGTCGGCAGTAATTGTCCTGACTTTAAACCTTTTATTGTTTGTGGTAGAGCCTTAAAAGCTTGTAACCAGCAATATAACAAAGTCAAGGCATTACTTCAGTCTCAACTACCGTCTAATAGATTTTCTTCTCATAAAATTGAAGCATTGACGAATTCGCGCAATGCAAAAATGGATTATTACCTCCATACATCTAGTCGATTTATTATTGATCAGCTAGTTAACCAAGATGTAAAACATCTTATTATCGGTAAAAACGATAACTGGAAGCAAAATCTAAATTTAGGTAAGCGAACCAACCAATCTTTTACTTCTATCCCCCACACAAGATTTATTCAGCAGTTGGAATACAAAGCTCAGTTAGCAGGAATTAAAGTTACTGTTACTGAAGAAAGTTACACTTCAAAGTGCAGTTTTCTTGAACTTGAACCAATCAAAAAACAAGTTGAATATCTTGGAAAAAGGCTGAAAAGAGGCTTGTTCAGAGCCTCTAATGGGAGAAAGTACAATGCCGACCTCAATGGCAGCTTGAATATATTAAGAAAAGTAGTTGGTGATTCCATCTTTGATGGAAAGCTAATAGAGAGGCTTGTAGTTAGCCCAGCAAAGGTAAAACCTTACAAAGCTAGTTAAACTGGATGTTTGTCCATAAAATTAGTAACTATAAATACATACTAAATTTATTTTATAACTGATATTATTATTATTCCAATTTGACAAAATCATATCAATTTTTTCTCTTACAGGAAAGATTATTATAAGCTAACCCGCAAATAAAATTGTACATTTTTAATCAACAAGAAAAATTATCAAACACTCTTACCCTCTCTCCTCCCTCCTCTCTTTCTCAAAGATAAAATGCGCGAAGCACAACAGCTTATCAGCATCAATTCCCACATCACAGCTAATCAAAAACTTAAATTATAAAATAGCATTACACCTAAAGAAACTACTTGAAATACCAAAAAATTACTAATTTGCATATAAAATATGAAAAACCCATCTAACAATAGTAAAATTTTAGGCAACTTATTCTACTTAAAACTGCTGCCAGTACTTGCCATGAATAGTTTTTTAGATTTAAAGCCGATTGCTACGGCACGAGAAATTAATGCCGCCGTCGTAAATGTCAGTGGTCGTCAGCGAATGCTTTCTCAAAGAACTGCATTGTTCGCTTTGAGATTAGTTTGCACTCAAGACGTTGTGGAACAGGAAAAATTACGTCAGGAACTACTAGCTGCAATTAACCTGATGGAAAAGTCTCATAACGGACTCATCAAAGGTGATGCAGAGATGAAACTACCTGGAAATCCATCGCCAACAGTTGAAGCAATGTACTTTGATTTGCCTCTCAATTTAGACAAGCAAGTTCGCAACTATATCACTCAAGCAAGATTATTAGCTTCTGTAGACAAATCTGAACTTACACAAGATAATTTTCATTTACAATACATTTTAAATGCCTCTGCAACTGATTTAATCAAAGCTTTAGATGCTGTTGTTAGTCAATATCAGCAAGAAAGCGATCGGCAACAACTAGCAATCGACCTTCACCTAGCTGAACTTTATCAACAAAGTTGTGATGCTACTGAAAAAGCTCAGGCTCAATCTCAGGAATTAGAGCAAGCATTGACAGATTTGCGATCGTATCAGACACAATTGGTGCAAACTGAGAAAATGTCTAGCCTTGGTCAATTAGTTGCTGGTGTAGCCCACGAAATTAATAATCCCGTTAACTTTATTTATGGTAATCTAAGCCACGCTAGCGAATACGTTCAAAATTTACTGGAATTATTACAACTATATCAAGAAAGCAATTCCAAACCTAGTCATAAAATTCAAGAAAAAATTGAAGATATTGAACTAGATTTTCTGATTGAAGATATGCCCAAACTTTTATCTTCAATGAAAATTGGTGCTGAACGTATTTGTCAAATTGTGCTATCGCTTAAGAATTTTTCTCGGATTGACCAATCACAGATGCAGGTTGTAGATATCCATGAAGGTATAGATAGCACTTTATTAATTTTGCAACATCGTTTAAAGGTAAGGAATGGACTTTCAGAAATACAAGTTGTCAAGGAGTATGGTGATTTGCCTCTGGTCGAGTGCTATGCTGGTGAGATAAATCAAGTATTTATGAATCTGATCAGCAATGCAATTGATGCTATTGAAGAAGTTACAGACCGCCCTGGTCAGATTACTATTTGCACAGAATTGTTGCCATCAGATGAAATTGTAGTGCGAATTGCTGATAACGCTGATGGTATAAATCGGAAAATAAAAGCTCGATTGTTTGATCCATTTTTTACGACTAAACCAGTGGGCAAAGGTACTGGTTTGGGTTTATCTATTAGCTATCAAATTGTAGCCGAGAAGCATCAGGGGAAGATTACTTGTAATTCCCAGCCTGGACAAGGGACAGAATTTTTGATTCAGTTACCAGTACAGCAAACCAGGAAAAGTACTGCACAGCTATCAACAGCATTGGTAGCATCTTAATTAGTACTGCTATATCAATATTAAAAAATATCAGGTTGAAATCATACCGCCTCCGGTGTACACAGGGAGGTGATGATCAGGACTTACGCCAAAAGACATGATCTACACTATCTGTGGGGGCATTAGCGGAGCCTGCGTCCCTACTTGTTGCTTAATACCTCTTTACAATAGACCTCTTACATAAATATATTTAACCCCACCCCAGCCCTCCCCAAGGCATCGGGGAGGGAGCCAATTTCCCCCCTTAATAAGGGGGGATAAAGGGGGGTAATTTGGACTTTTGCTCATTGGTCTAATGCGTATAAACACTGATTCCATTTATAGCTAAATTACTGACAATATTTAGTAAGTCAGGGTAAGCTAAATAATTTACAGGGAAAATTTATTGATCTATTAATTAGACCAGTAAGGCGCATAAATTGTAAGTTATATTTATTTTTGGCGTTTTTTTAATATTTACCAATCGCCCCAATAGCAAACAACAAACTGCATAAGAGTCTTAGTATAATGCTGCAACATCAATTTAAAAGCATGGAACGGTTAGATAGCCGCTCAGTCGCCTCATTGGTTCTAGCTTTGATCGTCACTGCTTTAGGTGTGGGCTGTCAACCATTAAAAGGCGATCGAGTTGCTGATTCACAAACACAGCAATCAACTAAGCCAGATCAACAATCAACGAGTCTAAATATAGCAGTAATTCCTTCTAAGAATCCGGTAGAGCAACAAAAATCGCTTCAACCTCTAGCAGAGTATCTGACAAAAACTCTTGGTAGGCAGGTAAGCTTTCAAATTGCTAAAGACTATAAGACACCTGTTAACTTAATAGCTGAAGGTCAGGTACAAATTGCTTATTTAGGCTCATTGGCTTATGTTGAGGCTAAACAACTAAATCCCCAGATTCAACCAATAGTTGCTCCGATTAATAAAGAGACAGGAAGACCTTGGTATACGAGTGTAATTGTTACAAATAGCAATAGAATCAGCGATGTCAATGATCTTAAAGGTAAACGATTTGCGTTTGTGAGTGAATCCTCTACCTCTGGCTATTTAATGCCATTAGGATATTTTAAAGAGATGGGTATCGATCCAGAAAGAGATTTTACTAAAGTGAAATTTTCTGGTAGTCACGCTCAAGTTAAAACCGAGTTAGAATCGGGTGAAGTGGATGCGATCGCCAATGATAAACCATCATATCTTAATGAACAAAAAGCTGGACGATTTAATCCACAAAAATATAAAATTATTTGGGAATCAAGTCCTATCCCTCAAGGTCCCATTGTGGTACGTGCTGACCAACTTTCACCAGAATTAGTGACTAATTTAAAAAAAGCTTTAGTCAGTGCTTCAGAAGGACTTGTAGACGTTAATGGTGCTGAAGCCGCAGGCTACACTTTAGTTCAAGATGAAGACTACGAACCAATTAAAAAACTACAATCGCAACTAAATTTAAAACCAGGTCAAGCTAAATGAAAATCTCTGCTAAATTTATTGGTTCTTCTATAGGTGTTGTTGGGCTGATTGCTTCCTTAGCGTTTAGCAGTGAATTTTTACTTTGGAAAGCCGATAATCAGGCGGCATTAAGCCGTGACAAAGCTGCTAAATCCGTTGATAATACCCTACAATTAGAAGTCCTTTTAAGAGACCAAGTGATGGCTCTCAAGGACTTCTTGATGTTAAATCGTGACCCTTTAGACATGGCTAAATACCAAAAAGCTAAGTCTGAATTCCAACTAACTTTAGATGATTTACAGCGCCTAATGCCTGAGAATTCGGAACTTACAGTTATTAGTCGCCAGCATAAGTTTTTAAATCGTTTAAGTAATGAATTAAGCGATACGCCATCAACTCAAGAACAATTTTATCAAGACTTTCGAGCTATTAGTTCCTTTGGTAAAAGCATAGATTTTTCTTTACAGTCTTTAGCAAAAGAGATTCAGTTTCAGGATAGATTAGCAAGCGAGCAAGCTAGTCGCTCTAAACAAACTGCTCAAGTTGCTAGGCAAACTATTCTTGGCATCATTATTATACTGTTATTTGGTCAATTTTGGCTAATTTTATTGCCAGTTATTAAATCTATTAAAAAATTGCAGCTAGGCGCAAATCAAATTGGCACAGGAGATTTAGATTATCGTTTAAACATTAAAACTGGCGATGAAGTTCAAGAACTTTCAGAGCAATTCAACCTTATGGCTGTCGCCTTGCGTGAGTCTTACCGTACATTAGAGGAAAAAGTAATTGCTCGTACTATTGAATTAACAAATACCAACCAAATATTAGAAAGTGAAATTGAGCAACGTAAGCAAATAGAAGAAACATTAAGGAAATCAGAAGCGCAACTTAGGCAACAAGCACAGGAAATCGAGCAAGCATTAACAGAATTACAACAAACCCAAGCGCAACTGATTCAAACTGAAAAAATGTCTAGTCTTGGTCAAATGGTTGCTGGTGTAGCTCACGAAATTAACAACCCAGTTAACTTTATTCATGGCAATATCACTCATGCTAATGAATTCATTCAAGACATATTACAACTCTTGCATTTGTATCAAAAGCATTATCCAAATCCAGTTGATGAAGTTGCAGAGCATTATCAAGCAATTGACCTAGAATTTATTATGGATGACTTACCTAAAGTAATTGCTTCAATGCGGATTGGTACTGAACGGATTAGAAACATTGTGTTATCTTTGCGTAACTTCTCGCGTTTAGATGAAGCTGATATGAAAGCAGTTGATATTCACGAAGGAATTGATAGTACGCTATTAATCTTGCAAAACCGATTTAAGGCTAGACCAAATCATCCCGAAATTAAAATTGTTAAAGAGTATGGCAATTTACCTCAAGTCACTTGCTATCCTGGACAACTTAATCAGCTATTTATGAATATTCTGAATAATGCTATTGATGCTCTGGATGAGTATAATAATCAGCGTTCTGTTGAGGAAATCAAAAGTAATCCTAGCCAGATTACAATTACTACTCAACTGGAAAGTGATTACATAATTATTAAAATTGCAGATAATGGTTCTGGAATGACAGAGGAAATCAAAAAACAACTATTCGATCCATTTTTCACGACCAAGCCTGTAGGTAAAGGAACAGGATTAGGCTTGTCAATTTGTTATCAAATAATCCAGAAGCATCAAGGGATTATCGAGTGCGAATCAGAATTAGGTAAAGGGACAGAGTTTTCAATTCAAATACCTCTTGTACAAAATGGATTATCTCAAATTGGTAAATCAAAAGTAAATAATTTAACTTTAGAAACCGTAGGGGGACAGAGTTTGTGATTGAAATCCCTGTAAGCCAGACTCATCAGCAAGCAAATGTTAGTTAATTATACTTATGTTGTTGGTAATTCAAAAACTGACTTTAACCAGTTAATAAAAGTTTGTGCGATCGCATCCTTGAGATAGTGGCACTTATAATAAAAAATACAGCAATCATAAATATCCCAATTAGTAAATGCAACTAATGTCAGATGAATTACTTTAACAAATTTGCCAGATTTTTAATTATTCCTTGTTCACTAATTATTTTGATATTTTTTATGGCTCCATTTTTAAAAGCTGAGGAAGCCGACCTTGTGATTAGCAATGTCACATCTAAGCCTCAACCAAATTTAGTCCTCAACGTTAAACGTCAATCTGGAACTTGTCCTCAAAAGGTTGGTCTTTGGGTTCTTAGATTTGGGTATATAAATATTGCTGCCCAGTCTAATCAAATAGTCATTGCTGATACTTTATCTGTAGCAGGAGCTAGTGAATTAGTATCTGAAAATCCTCGATTTGTAGAATATAAAGCTCCACTCCGCAAAAATTATCAGACTTGTATTGGCACAGCTATTTACCCGCTTAAATCCCAGCCGGAAAGATTAGAAGCTAACTATAAGTTTGATTTTAAAAATGGTCAAGTTAGATTTACTACCAAATTAGATGATCTGCCTGATGATGCTGGGATAGGATTTGGAATTACTGAGACTAAAATAGTCGGATTGCGTCCTTATTTACAAATAGACTTTATTGATTAAACAGATAAGTAGGATTAACTACACGAGAACGATATACACGGTCGATTTATTCTTGTAACTTTGAGTTAATTATACTTATGTAGTCGGTAATTCAAACAGTGACTTTAACCAGTCAATAAAAGTTTGTGCGATCGCAGCATCATAACACAACGCCTTTGTTGTAATTGCTTGTCCCATAGGCATCCCTGGTGTTTTCTGCCAAGCTAACCAAGTATGAATCAAAGCTTTGGAACGATGAATTTCAGTATAACGATTAAGTTGATCCTGTTCAATTTCTAACAAAATTGATTCAGCTTTTTGCTTTAGTTTGTCGTCTTCGGGGATAAGATAGGCAACAAAATCTTCTAACATACCAGTCAGTTGATTATTAGGCATCACCCAAACACCTATTCGCGGTAAATTTGGTTGTGGATCAACCCAGCCTTCTAATGGCAGTGTTTTAGGAATATCTTTGTAGCCAAAAGCAGTTAGTTTATCTCTAACAGATTGCCATCGCGCTGCTAAATCTTGATCCGCATCAACTACAATTCCCAAAACACGCAAGTTTTCTTGTTTTAACGTTGTTGGCAACTTCTTTAATATTGCGTTAATTCCGTCAGATTTTGGTTTTGGAGCCTCTAAGAAAAAATTTTCTGGGATTAATATTTGATGTTGTTTGCATAAATTGCTAATGACATGATAATCATTGACTCCTTCAACCAATAACTGCTTAGGTTCTGGCATCAACGCACCTCAATTCCTTCTTCTACAGCAACCGACAATTCATCAGGCGTATATTCAACAGCACGTATATTTTCATTCTTACGACTCAAACGAAATAACTTTCCGATTGAGCTATCTTCTGATTGATCTAATGCTTCCTTAAAAGCAGATATACAATCCCAACTATGAGTAGTAGCAAATACTTGAATATTTAACTGTTGAGCTACTTGAAACAACAAACGCCACATATCAGTTTGTACTTCATAGTGTAAACCTGTATCAATCTCATCTACTAGCAATACACCATTTTCTACTGTTACAGCCGCCATCACTAAAGTTAGAATTCGACGCATTCCTTCACCCATACTTCCTAACGGAATGGGATCGCGCTGTCCAGAAATTTTGAGTAGAATACCAGTATTGTGGGTTTGGTGGCTTGTGAAACTAAGCCGTTGCACATTTGGTTCTAAGATTTTTAATGCTTTAATCACATTTTCTTCTTTATCGGTGAGTGTAATACCATCCCAAAATTTAGCTAATTGTTCAAAGCTTAGATTATTAGTTGTAAGCAAAAAGCTAGAAATGTTAGCTGGAAGAACTAGAAGGGGATTGTTGGTTTTGAAAAAAAATCTATTTTGATATTCTCTCCATAATTTAGCTGCTTGTGGTGTAATTAAGCCATCATCGCTGATAGGTACTAGCATTTTCACATCTTGTCCATAGGAGAATAAAAGGGAAAAACCCAATGATTCTGTGGCAGTTCCTTCTGAGGTTGAATATACATTTTGATCAAAGGGATTTATAACTGGAGGAGGTTGTTGGAGTTGTATTTGAAGGGAAATAGAAGACTCGTTTTGAGATGTAATCGAAATAGTTTTTTCAAAATCAAGCTGATGCTCATTAAATATATGCCTGATTTGATAACTATTTAAACGCGATGGCGTTTCTAATGATAAAATTGCACTAGATTGTTCGGCAAGTTCACCCCGACTATGTAGCAAATTAATTAAAGCTTCAATATTTCCTTGATTAACTAACAAGTGGATAGCTTCCAGTAAGCTAGTTTTACCACTGTTGTTCATGCCAACAATAAGATTGACGCGGGCTAAATCATCAATGTGGAAATCTTTAAAATTGCGATAGTTTTTGATGGTCAAATCTAGTAGCATAAATGTGCAGATTAGTAACTGTTATCTTCTATCTTAGGTAGTCGTAGATTCAATTACAGCTTCTGCTTCGTGAACAAGCGCCCTTAACTTATCCACCATCTGTGGCTCAACTCCTTCCCATAACCCCCGTTGATGTGCTTCTAACAATCTTTCCGCCATATCTCGCAACGCCCAAGGATTTTTTTGTTGAATAAACTCTTGCACTGCTGGATCAAATAAATACGCTTCTGCTACCCCTTGATACATAAAATCTTCTACACAATTAGCAGTAGCATCGTAGGCAAATAAATAATCTACCGTCGCCGCCATTTCAAATGCACCCTTATAACCGTGACGCATAACACCAGCTATCCATTTAGGATTAACTACACGGGAACGATATACACGGTCAATTTCTTCTTGTAGCTTTCGCACCTTGGGATTTGCAGGTATAGAATTATCACCAAAGTAAGTATGCGGATTTTTGCCACTAACTGCACGTACCGCTACTGTTAAACCACCTTGAAATTGATAGTAATCATCAGAATCTAATAAATCGTGTTCGCGGTTATCTTGATTGTGCAATACGACTTGCATTTGCTGGAGACGTTTCTCAAATGCTTCAGGGGCGGAAACCCCCCCTAACCCCCCCGTCAACAGGGGGGAACCGGAGATTTTTTGCTTATTTAAAGGTGTGGAACCAGCATCATATCCCCCCTCCCTGCTGGCGGGGAGGGGGTTAGGGGGTAGGGTTCCCTCAACTTTCCCCAAAGATCGAGAATTGCTAGTGTAAGCGTAACTACTCCAATTAATATAAGCCCGCGCTAAATCTGCATCAGTTGTCCAATTTTGCGCTTCAATTAAACCTTGCAAACCTGCACCATAAGCACCAGGTTTAGAACCAAAAATGCGGTAGCGCGATCGCATTTCCGCATCTTCCTTACTTAACCCCGAACTTTCCCACAATTCTGTCTCTTGCTTTACCTGCGCTGCTAACGGGTTTTGATCTGCGGGTTCATCTAACGCCGCAACTGCTGCAACAGCAGAATCAAATAAATCAATTAAATTAGGAAAAGCATCACGGAAAAATCCCGAAATTCTTAAAGTCACATCCACACGCGGACGACCTAATATTGATAACGGCAGAATTTCAAAATCTACCACCCGCCGAGAAACCCCATCCCAAACAGGTTGCACACCCAATAACGCCAAAGCCTCCGCTAAATCATCCCCACCAGTCCGCATAGTAGAAGTACCCCAAACCGATAACCCAATAGTTTTGGGATACTCACCATTTTCTTGGGTATAACGTTCAATCATTACTTCTGCTGCTTTGCGTCCAACATCCCAAGCAGTTTCCGTAGGAATTGCACGAATATCAACCGAGTAAAAATTGCGCCCCGTAGGTAAAACTTCTGGTCTTCCCCGCGTAGGTGCGCCAGAAGCACCACTAGGGACATATCCCCCATTTAATCCATGTAATAAATAAGTGATTTCTTGGGTAGTTTGTAGTAATGCGGGGAGAAGGCGCGAGCATATCCATTGCAACTCAGAGGAAAGGGCAACGGATTTTGTAACGGATGTAACGGATAAGTTGTCGCCGGAGGAAGAGGAAATGATTTTATCGACTAACTCGGCGGCGTATTCTTCTAATATTTCAACTACATCACCCACAGTATTAATTTGAGACTTTCCCCCCCCCTTGATAAGGGGGGGTAGGGGGGGGTAAATTCCTGAAATAGGCAACTTAAAATCAGTTGTCAGGGGGTCAAAATCTAAACCTAAATCCTTAGCAATAGCGCGAGTTAAACCCAAACGATTATTACTGGGCTGACGTGCGATCGCAACTATTAAATCCCTTAATTGTCGCCCTTGCGGACACACCCCAAAAATATGTAACCCATCCCGAATTTGCGCCTCCTTCAACTCACAAAGATAGCCATCAATATTACTAATTAGCCCATCACTTAACTTCTTGTCACCCACAGACAACCCATCCGCTACATCCGTTACCAAATCCGTTGCAAAATTTTCCTCTACAATCAAAGCATTAATGCGATCGCCAATCAGCTTTAACCTAGAAGGATCTAAACTCTGCGCCTCATAATATTCATCAATCAAACCTTCCAACTGTTGCAAACCGCCATAAAGTTCAGCGCGTGTCATCGGCGGAGTCAAATGATCAATAATTACCGCTTGCGCCCGCCGTTTAGCTTGAGAACCTTCCCCAGGATCGTTAACAATAAAAGGATATAAATGTGGCAACGCACCAAAAGCCACCTCTGGATAACAACTATTAGATAAAGCCACACTCTTACCAGGTAGCCACTCTAAATTGCCATGCTTTCCTACATGAACGATCGCCTGCGCTTCAAAATGTTTTCTTAACCAATAATAAAAAGCTAAATAACTATGAGTTGGTTCTAAATCTGGTGCATGATAATTCAAACTAGGGTCAAGATCATAACCACGCGCAGGTTGAATCCCAACAAATATATTACCTAATTGAATACCAGAAATAGGCAGGGGAGCAGGGGAGCAGGGGAGCAGAGGAGTAAAATCTAACTTAGATTCTTCATTATCCTTTGTATCCTTGTGGTTCGTTTCTAAAACACCCCAGCGATCGCACATACCCTTCTGCACTTCTAATGGTAATGTGGCAAAATACTCTTGATATTCCTTAACAGACAAAGATTGCTGCACAACTCGCAACTCACGCCCTTCTGGATCATTAGTCACCCCAGAAGTTAAACGCTGAATCAACTCATCCCCACTTGCAGGTATATCCTCAACTAAATAACCAGCTTCCTGCAAAGCTTGGAGTATTTCTATGCAACTAGCAGGAGTATCCAACCCAACACCATTAGCTAACCTGCCATCACGATTAGGATAGTTTGCCAAAATCAAAGCAATACATCTATACTTTGGCTGAGTTTCGCGCAAACGTACCCAATTTGCTGCTAAATCTGCTATGAAGTGGATGCGATCGCTCACCGCCTCATAAACCACCACATCCGTCTCTAACTGAGCATTCCAAACCTCAACCGCCTTAAACGAAACCGCCCGACTAATAATCCGCCCATCCACCTCCGGTAGCGCCACATTCATCGCCATATCTCGTGGCGCTAACCCCTGAAAATTCGACTCCCACTGCTCCTTATTTCCACCACTTAAAATTACCTGCAAAACTGGTACATTTAATTGTTGCCACAACTCCAACTGAGGCGTTTCTGTTTCCAACTTAGCCAGAGAAAAACTTGTTGTATTTAATAACAACTGAATACCTTCAGCATCTTTCGGTTGAAAATACTCCAACAAATCTGCTTGCACATCTGAATCTCGTAACGCCGAAACAAACACAGGTACAGGTTCCAATTGCCGTTCAACTAAAGCTTGACAAATACTATCAATTACAGCAGTGTTACCAGCTAAATAATGAGCGCGGTAGAAAAGAATACCTACTTTTTTACCGCATTTTCCATATACATCAACTACACCCCTCCCCAACCCTCCCCTTGATAAGGGGAGGGTGCGCGGTAGCGCGGGTGGGGTAATGCTATTCATATTGAAATCTGCTGCAAGTGCAGATACAGTAGGTTCTAAGTGCAAATCAGCAGAATTAATCTGCACTTCTCCCCTGCTTTCCTCTCGCCAATTATAAACACCCACACGCGGCACTACTTGAGGTGCTGCTGGATAGTAAGATTGCCCCAGACAAACATCAGCAATAAATTTTAAAGCGTTAACAAAATTATCCACTCCGCCTTCTGTAAAGTAGCGCCACAACTGATTAACAACAGTTAAAGAAACAGTAGAATGACTAACTAAATCTGGATCGGGACGGTCATCGCCTGGTAAAACAATTAGCGTCGCGCCTGTGCTTGCAACCGTTTCCTGTAGAACTTCTAAACCATAACTCCAGTAAGAACGTCCTCCCAGCAAGCGTAAAATAATTACTTGTGCGTGCTGCAAAACATCTTCGGTGTAAGTATCAATCGTTAACTGTTGCTGTAGTTGTAAAAGATTAACAACCCGCAGTGCTGGAAATTCAGCAGGTAATTGAGCAGCAGCAACAGCCAGAGTTTGAATATCTGTATCTGCGGCGGTAATTAAAACGATGGGTGCAGGTGTTTGTTCAATAAAAATTACACCTTCTGCCTGAGAATTCCAACCACCAGGGGTTGCAGCTAAACGATGCACAATTTTCTCCTACCAGCTTAGTCTGAACTGTTATAGCATTTCTGGCAACTAGACAAGCCATTTATAGCAGGAGTCAGGAGTCAGGTAGTAAAGCCCCTACTGTGACTGGACTTGAGATTGAAAAAATGCCTTAAGCCCGCGCAGGCGGGCTTTGTTTGTATAGCCCCACCCTTGAGGGTGTGGGAGAAAAAGTGGCTGCCTTGGCTATTGCTATAAGTAGTACCTACAAAAAATATCAAACTTAAAACCCCCTGCCTGTCAAAGGAGAGGGGGTTTTAAGCTTAATTAAGTAGAGCTACTTTTTAGGAGATTTTAACCGCTACTAAATGGGCGCAACCAATTCTCTAATTACCTCAGTTTGAGTTTCGTGCAACGCAAAAAAACTAGAGCAAGATTCTGGTTCACTTTACTAACGCTGCATGGTTCCGCCAGGCATAGTATTGTTCATCCCACCAGGCATAGTATTGTTCATTCCAGGTGTAGTGGTATTGATGATGATGTCATTTCCCATAGTCCGACGCTGCATCATCATAGTGCCGTTATCGTAGGTTCTTAGACCAGTCATCATTCCAGGACCATTCCATTCGTGACGACCCATCCAATACATTTCTTGAGCAGTGTACCATCTGCTCTTCAAATCCTCAGCGCTCATCATATTGGATTGCATCCCAGAAGTGCCTTGCGCCTGAGCCATATTACCCATCCGTACATCTGAGCCATAGCCTCCCATCTCATGGCGACCTTTTTGATATTCAGTCATCCCACTGGTCTGTGCCGCAGCAGGACGAGCTAATGGCAATATCGCTAAGGTAGCTACTATTAATCCAGCACCGCAAACTTTCAATAAATCTGAACGTACCATAACTTCTGCTCCACCGTTTATCCCTACTGTAAAGCTATCTATTCATATCCTTAAGAAAATCAACCTCTGGCTGTAACCTAGCAATAACTAATCTACGACTAGAGAGTGAGCTAACGGGTAGAGAAATTATGCTTGAGGTAATAGTTATTTAATTATTTTTATGTTATTTAAAGTCAAAAATTCATTAATAATGAGCAAGAATAGATCTAAACTTGAGCGTTAAATATAAAAAATGGTATCTAATTCAATAAATTCGCTTACACGCTTGGCTGATAGTTTAATTGTATCTTGTCAGGCTCCAGCCACATCTCCCTTACATGACCCTGTAATAATTGCAGCAATGGCTTTATCTTCAGTCCTCAACGGTGCCGTTGGTGTACGCATTGATACGCCAACTCATGTCGAAGCGGTAAGACGTAAAGTAAATGTACCGATAATTGGACTATGGAAGCGATCGCATTCAGGATACCAAGTATACATTACACCACAATTTGAAGATGCAGTTGCGATCGCCAATGCTGGTGCAGATATTATCGCCATTGATGCCACTTTTAGAGCGCGTCCCCAAGGAGAAACTGTAGAAAACTTAATTGCGCGTATACACAATGAATTAGGCAAACAAGTAATGGCAGATGTAGATAGTATAGAGTGTGCGATCGCCGCCGCCAATGCTGGTGCAGATTGTGTAGGTACAACACTCTACGGCTACACCGCCCAAACTGAACATCTCTCGCCACCTGGCTTCGATTTATTAACCCAAATGGTACAACAGTTAAAAGTTCCTGTAATTTGCGAAGGTGGCATTGCTTCACCCCAAATGGCAAAGCAAGCCTTAGAATTAGGAGCCTACGCCGTAGTAGTTGGTACTGCCATTACAGGTATTGATTACCAAGTGAAAAATTATCTTTCTGTTCTCCAAAATTGACCGATCATATTCTTCTTCTTCCTTGGCTTCCTTGGTGTCTTGGCGGTTTTTAAAATAGGTATTCGCCATAGTGGGAAGGAGTAAGGTGAAAGATTTGCTGGTTAACTCTGGCAAGGGTTTAAATACTGCACTAATTTCATGCTGAATTCTGTATCCTGAATTCTGTATACTTATTTTAATAATTGCACTGTTATGGAAACTGAAGCGCGGAAGCCACATATTCAAGACTTACAAACCAAAGTTGTTGAGTTGCTGCGCCAAGTCAGTTACCTGATGCACCGCGCCAGTGCGGTTTTGAGTTCTGATAGTGGTAGCGATCGCTTTTTTCATTTTGAGCAGGAAATAAAAAATGCCACTGCTAATGTAGAAGACTTTGAATTAAGAATGGCGATCGTTGCACCGATGAAAGCTGGTAAGTCTACCATCATCAACGCCATTATCGGGCAGGATTTGTTGCCAAGTCGCAATTCTGCTATGACTACCATCCCCACTGAGATTATTTTTGACGCAAAAAGAAAACAACCTCTACTAAATCTCAGTCCCAAAGTTCGAGAAGTTTTTGAAGCAGGATTTTTTAGCTTACAGCGTAAAATTCAAGAGTTAGGGATGGATGTAGTCCAAGCAAAACTTGGTCAGTATCCCCATCTAGTTAAACTCGCAGAAAGAATTGCCACTAAAGTTACTGGGGCAATTGACGGCGAAGTTTTAGGTCGTCAACGGATTATTGGTAACTTAAGCGCATTAAACGATATTGTACGCTTATGCAGCATTCTCGACCCAATGGTTGACCCACTAGAGTTGCTGACAGATGTACCAAAGATTTATACTCCGTTTTGGCGATCGCAAACTATTTCCCAACTAGAAGAGAAAACAGCAGAAAATTCTAAACTACTAGGCAAACTGGTAATAATTGATACCCCTGGACCTAACGAAGCTGGAGAAAATCTAAGATTAGTTAATGTAGTTGCAGACCAACTGGAAAAATGTTCCTTAGTATTAATTGTCTTAGACTTTACTCAGTTAAGAACAGAAGCAGCAGAAAAAGTTAAAAGAGATGTTCAAAGAGTAATTGAATTTCGCGGCAAAGATAATCTTTACGTCTTAATTAACAAAGTCGATCAACGGCGTAAAGGCGACATGACACCGGAACAAGTACAACAATTTGTTGCTGCTGAATTAGGACTAGCTACTGATGGTAATACCAATCGTGTATTTGAAATTGCAGCAAGACGGGCTTTTTGTGCAGCTAACTTTATCCAAGAACTTGAACAAAACTTAGATGATTTACGCAAATCACAAACAGCACTACCTCTAGCGCAAGAAGTTTTTGGGATTGATTGGGAAGAAGAACTGGAAGAAGCAACTCTAGAAAAATTAGAAAAAAAAGCTCAAAAACTTTGGCAAAAATCCGGTTTTGCGCCATTTTTAGAAAATGCCATTAGCGCACTGATTGCAGAAGCAGCACCACGTTGTATTTTATCTGCACTTAACGTGGCTCGTGGTCGGATTATAGAACTACAAGAAGATGTGCAACTTCGCAGTCATGCAATAAATCAAGATGAAGAAAAACTTAAGTTAGAAGTTGAAGCTTTAGAAGCAGATTTACAAACTTTGGAATCATGTCGAAATCGTTTGCAAGCAGTATATCAAATCAAAGACAAACTTGATGGAGAGCTAAATAACATTCTTGGATCTATCAAGAAAGTAGCTAAAGTTTCGATTGAAACTTATTTTAATGAAGAAGAATATCAACGTACTGGAGTAATGAAAAAAACTGGCATGGAAGCTAGTAATTTTCTTGATTGGATTCACAAATATGTTAAGTCTCCAGTAGAGGTAAAAGGTGTAATTGAATTTAAAACATTAAGAGAAGCTGAAGAGTTTGCAGATATTGCCATATCTTATCCCAAAGGCAGAGCAGATGCTTTATTAGAAAGTGTAAGAGAGCAAATTAGTCAGCAGATAGAACAAGCTCGCACACAGCTTACTGCTGTACTAGAGCAAGAAACGCAGGCAATTATTGAACGCGCACGCGATCGCTTAAATGACACATTTAATGTTAATTTATCATTACCTACACCCAGATTGGAATCTACGGAAATTAATTTTGATAAACCTCGTGTCAAGCGTCATACACGAATATTAAATCGGGGTTTTGAAGAACACACTGTAACCAAGAGAACTTGGTGGTACTGGTTTGGATTAATTCCCCGTAAAGAAACAATTCAAATTAAAACGCCAGAACACCGTGAAGCATATTATAGTGTTTCCTTACAAGAAATTGTTACAGAAGTCAATCAATTGATTGAGCAAAGTATTAAAAAAATTAAGCAAGAAATCAATCAGTATCTTGATGAAGATTTTCATCAGCGAGTTGATGTTTTCTTTAACGATCTCGATACCTACTTAACTAACTATCGCGATAGTTTGAAGCAAGTACAGTTAAATCAAAAGTTATCTCTTGAGCTAAAAGAACAGCTAGTACAAGAATTGAGCAATCTAGTACCAGAAACTTTTGACCTTGTTCAGCAGATAGATAAATATCTAGAACAGACAGCTAAGTTGAAAGCAAATTCCTAATTGTTAATTGCTTAAGTTTAATTAAACAATACAATTAATGTACAAGTTATAGTTACCCATGAATGTAGATATAACATCCTGTATTAGCTATCTCACGCTGCATTGCCAATATCAAAGTTAATTAAATTACACAATTATTATGCTTTGAGGTTTAGGAAAGGTTCATCCGCCCATGAGAGGAGAGGAGTAGTAATATTCATAATGTTGGTAGGGGTGCGATCGCATGGAAAAATTTATTACACAGATTAAAGTACGCCACTACGAATTAGACACTTTAGGTCACGTCAACAACGCTGTCTACCAAAATTACTTGGAACAAGCGGCGATCGAACACATGGAATATTTGGAATTTAGTTTAGATCGCTATCAGAGATGGAGGCTCCTTGTCTCCCGCTACACCTTCGGTGTAGCGGGAGATGAATGCCGACTGGATTAAAACATGAGCGGTAGCGAATACCTCTACATAGTTGACAAAATCGTGTAGAGGTATTTATGATTGATGCCAGCAACAAATGGTCGAAGTATGCTGACTTGTAATTATCAGTTTAAGTTAAAGCCAAACAAGCAACAGATCGTTCAGATAGAGCATTATCTAGATGCTTGCCGCAAGGTCTGGAATTTTGGTTTAGCTGAACGTAAGCATTGGATGAATTCACGCAAAAGTAGTATTGATAGATGCTCCTTGGAAAAAGAGTATATTATCCCTGCTGACGCACCTTACCCTTGTTACAAATTACAGGCAGCATCCTTGACAGAAGCAAGGAAGAATCACCCAGTACTAAACTCTGTTAATGCCCAAGTACTTCAGCAAGTGTTACGACAATTAGATCGGGCATTTGTGGAGATGAAATCTTTAAACAAAGGGTTCCCCAGGTTTAAGAATAAATACAGAATGCGGTCTTTCGTGTTTCCTCAGTTTAAAACTAATCCAGTAGCCAACGACTATATAAAGCTTCCTAGTATTGGATTAGTTAAGATGAAGCTTTCAAGACCAATTCCACAAGGGTTTAAACTTAAACAGGCAAGGGTAATTAGAAAGGCTTCTGGTTATTTCATCAATCTCTGTTTTGAAGCTGATATTGACGTACCTACGCCTTCGCCACATGGCAATCCATTGGGGATAGACATTGGGCTGGACTACTTTGTTGCTACTTCAAACAATGAACTAATTAAAAGACCTAGATTTTTCAACCAACTTCATCGTAAGCTGCGATTGCTACAAAGAAGACTGAAGAATAAACAGCTAGGCTCCAACAATCGTCATAAATTAAATCAAAAAATAGCAAGAATACATCAAACCATATCGGATATAAGGAAGAATTTTCATTATAAGTTGGCACATCATCTTTGTGATGGCAACGGGATGATATTTGTAGAAGACATTGACTTTAATTCATGGTCTAGAAATATGTTGTGTAAGCATAATTTAGACGCAGGTTTTGGTCAATTCTTCCAAATACTGTCTTATGTTTGCTGGAAAAGAGATGTGTATTTTGCCAAGGTTGATAAAAATCATACTTCGCAAATATGTCCTAACTGCGGAGTTCATACAGGCAAGAAACAACTAAGTGAAAGATTGCACCATTGTCCTGAATGTGATTTTCGGTGTAATAGAGATTTTGCAGCTAGTTTAGTAATCCTTAGCAGAGGATTAAATGCGGTCGGGCAGCCCGTATTAAAAAATGCTTGTGGAGATGGTCTGTCGGGGTTTGGCAGCAATGTCAAGCTAGATCAGAATCGGTGAAGCAAGAATCCCCCGCCACAGCGTAAGCGCATAGGGGGGAGTGTCAAGCCTAAAGAATTGTTAAATGTTTTTACACTACAACAGAATATCAGCAATTAGGCTTGCAAGTGCGGTCTTAACAAACTTTTAATTCTTTCAGCAGATTTAATGTATCTTTGGGCAGAAGGTTTTTTAGAGTTATAACCGTAAAATCTCTTACAGAAAAAACATACTTTTTGTGAGTTTTCTAACCAGTTTAAATTAGGAGGAAATTTAGGTGAAAAACATTATTTCTAGTATTGGGCAAGTAGTTCGCAAAAGCTTTTTAGTTCTAAGCTTAGTAGGTTTGCTTTTGTCTAATGTGTTCATGTTTTCTCAGCACCCTGCTTATGCAGCCAGCAAGGTGAATCAAACTCAAACAAATGAACCTGCTTATGTTACTGAAGCAGAAAGTTATGAAGAAGCAGTAGAAGAAGCTCAAAATCCTCGCAAGATGGATAAGGCTTATAAAGAAAATGTAAAAGAATACAGAGAAGTACAGCCAGATAAAGGTTTAGTTGAAGAAGCGAAAGAACTGGTAGAGCAAGTTACTGGCAAATAATTTTCAGGCATTCAATTGTCAGCTTTTGGCTAATCAGAGTGCCATATAGAAGTTGTTGCAGTTTGCGATCGCGTGCAATAAAACTCTTGTAGAGGCTGGTTTTAGAACTAATTTGTTGGCTCAAAAATAGGAAAAATTGGCTAAACCAGTCTTTACACTCTCTATACATCACCCAGTTGAAAGTTAATTAATGTATGTTAATTTTATTAAAAAAAATAATCTAAAATTTGCTGAATTTATTTTATCTCGCTATCATACCCAACAATAATTCTAACTAATAAAAGCTAAGTGCTTACAAAACTACTTTTTTCCTAACATTTGCAATAAAAATATACGGCTGGCTAATAAAGTATAGATTTAATGGTTTATCCGCTCATCTATTAAGCTAACGCGCAAATAAACTTGTACAACTTATAATTGATAGAAAATTTATCAAACCCTATAACCATCTATCCTCTCTCCTCTCTCCTCCCTCCTCTCTCCCTAAAAAATCAAATGCGCGAAACACAACAGTTTAGATCATGCCTACGGATTTGTTAATTTATAATTATATCAAAAATAAACTCAATAAAATTTGAGATTATTGTTATTATGAGCAAGATAAATTTTCAAGAAAAGCAAGCATTAGAAACCCAAAGGCATGAGATTCTACAACAGTTAGAAGATTGGCTAAACACGCCCATGCTGGTACTTAGCTTTGCATGGTTGGTGTTGTTAGTTATTGAACTGATTGGGAATTTAACTCCCTTAATGGAAGCAATTGGTACATTTATTTGGATTTTGTTTATTTTAAATTTTACGCTAGAATTTACAATTGCTCCGCGTAAGCTGGCATATCTCAAAAATAACTGGTTAACAGTAGTTTCTCTGGTTGTACCAGGATTACGGATCTTAAAAATTTTCCGTTTTCTGAAAGTCTTGCGTTTAGCACGGGCTACAGGTGGGCTACGGTTGTTACGGGTGATTAGTTCACTTAATAGTGGGATGCGATCGCTCAGAACGACAATGAGCCGTCGTGGGTTCGGCTACGTGATTGCACTCACCTTCGTAATAACGCTGATTGGATCGGCTGGAATGTATGCCTTTGAAAGTAATACCCCTGATGGACGGGGGTTAAACGATTATGGTGCTGCCCTTTGGTGGACAGCTATGCTGATGACCACTATGGGGTCAGAATATTGGCCGCAAACTCCAGAAGGTAGAGTGCTTTGTTTCATCTTGGCATTATATGCTTTTGCTGTATTTGGCTATGTAACAGCAACACTTGCCACATTTTTTATTGGTAATGATGCTGAAAACGACAATGCCGAGTTAGCGGGTGCTAAGTCAATTGCAGCATTGCAGGAAGAAATTAGTGGATTACGAGCCGATATTCAAGCCATGTTACATCGTCTACCAGAAGAATAAACGGCATATTTAGATGAGAAATCACTCACAACAAAATCTAGCCGCACTTTCACTTTTCACTGCTCACCCTTAAATAAAATATCAATATGAGAAGTACACACCAATGGTTGCCCAATACTAACTGGCGCGGTTATCGAGTGGCTGCTTGGATTGGACAGTTTTTGCTGACAATAGCTGTGATTATAGAAGTAACTCAAGGTAATTGGAAAGGTGCGATCGCATTAGCTGTATTTCTGATCGCTTCTGTTATTTTTGTAATTAAAGACGATCGCTTACCAACTCTTTTCGATTTTCTGTTTGTGCTTGCAGCACTGCTGAATGCGGCTGGATGGGTATGGGATTTCTTTAATACAGTCGAGCCTTATGATGAAATTACCCATATATATACACCCTTTGCAATTTCCCTAGCATTAAGCTTTTTAGTTTTTAGCCCAATGCTGACTGTTTTTCGTAGTCATCGGATTCTTTATGTCCTCACAATTAGCAGTTTTGGTATTGCAATTGGTGCTATTTGGGAAGTAATGGAGTGGACAGCAGATATGTTTGTATCTATGCAAGTTGTGGCAAGCCTTGATGATACAATAACTGACTTAATTATGGACACTATTGGAGCGATCGCAGCAGCACTTATAAGTTTATGGGCGTTGCCACAAGACTTACCATCAGAATCAACTAATCAAAATTGAACGCTCTTTAATGTTTAATTTCATCAACCTACTTAACGATGTATTCTTTCTAACAAGAAAATTGCCGAAACAGTACCTACAAAGTGAGCAGCGATACCATTAACATTTGCTACTGCCACAAATACATCCAAAGCTCGAATGATCTTATTAGGATCAGTAATTGCTACCCCTGGAGGTTGGGAGACAGATTTTGCTATTAACACTCCCAAAGTTGCTCCCGCGCCTAGTATAAATAATAATATTCCTACTAAACCCACAATCACTCCTAAGCGCAACAGTTGAATTGTATCTGCTTTCTTGGGACGCAAATCAGTATTAGGATTGTGTAAACCTTTGGCTATGCGAGTATAACGAAAAGCTAAAAAAGCACTAAAACACAGTGTTAAAAGCCCAGCTACAGCCCAAAAAATCCCAACTCCTATTCCTGAATTAGTTTCGGTGCTAAAGTTACGACCAGAGATGGCAAATAATAAAGCAAAACTGCAACCCACAACCAGTGCTAACTGTAGCCAAAAGTCAATCCAGCCTGTAATGCGAAAAGTTGTGGCAATTCCTTCTATAGTTGGGGGAAGTTGATGAGATTCTGATTTAGTTTCCATAGTTTTAGCTCTTAATCAATGAGACATTAATGATTGGTTGCTGTACTAATTGATGAGTGTTCATTTTTGAAAACTTGGTGTAATAGTAGTGGTGGAAATTCACTTAATTTACCCACTCTAATTAGTTCAGCGTAAGTATCAGCTTCAATAGCTTCTAGCTCTTGGTGTAAGTCGTTAATAGCGAACTTTTCTAAGTCAGGATCTTCAGCATGGAGTTGATTAATTTCCTCTTGAATCAGGCTAATTTCTTGTTTAAGAGTAGTTACTAGATGGAGATAATATTCTGCTTCAATTATCTCACCGCTATGAGAACCAGAGAGTTTGTTAATAGCTCGATTCAGTGCAACACGACGGGCGATCGCTTCCCGATATTCTTGGCGCACAGCTTGGTTTTTCAACATTCCAAATTTATCTAATAACGCCTTAGTTGTTAAACCTTGCACCAGCAAAGTAAACAGCACCACTCCAAATATCAGCGCAATCATTTTTTCTTTTTCTGGCAGATCAACTGGTAAACTCAATGCCAAAGCAATAGAAACAGAACCGCGCAAACCTCCCCACCACAGCACAGTTTGATCTGTCAACGGAATTTCTGATTTAGCTACCCAATTGCTTAAAGCTCCTAAACCAAAGATAGCGATTAACCGCGTTAAAATTACAGCCGCAATTAGTACAGCAATTGGCAATAAATTATCTAAGAGAGTAGAGAACCTGATTTGATCGCCAATGAGCAGAAACACAATTGAATTTACAAAAAAGGCTAAAAAATTCCAAAACTCAGTCACAATTAACCGAGTGCGCGGGTTCATACCAATCCGAGAGCCAAAATTGCCTAAAATTAAACCAGCAACGACAACCGCAATTACTCCCGAACCCCCTAAATCTTCCGCAATTAAATACGCGCCGTAAGCTGCCACCAAGGTTGATGATTGTTCCACCAGTGGTAGATCAAAACGCTGAGTTAAAAAAGAAATTCCAAAACCAATTAGACTACCAACACCAACGGCAATACCAACAAAAGCAACGAAACGAGCTACAAGACTTGGGAAGTTAAATTCATCACCACCAAAATTCAGCCCTAGTAAAAAAACAAAAGCAACAACTGCAATTCCGTCATTAAATAAACTTTCACCCTCCATCAGAGTACTCAGACGTTTCCCAACGCCAAGCTCTCGGAATAAGGCAATTACAGAAACTGGATCAGTTGCAGATATACTTGCTCCAACCAATAAAGCTGTTCCTAAAGCAATACCAGCTAGTTGATTCAGGGCAAATGCCACACCAGCAATGGAAATAATTACTCCGAGAACAGCATAAAGACTAATGGGTACTAAATCTCTTTTGAGGTGAGACCACTCGATATTCCAAGCAGCTTCAAAGACGAGTGGTGGCAGAAAAATCAATAAAATTAACTGTGGCGAGAGGTTAACCAAGCGAATATCTACAAACGCTAAACCTAACCCCACAATTACCAGCAGCAACGTATAGGGTATTTTACGAAACCACTCTAGGGACTGAGATAGAGTCGCTACGCTTAAGGAAACTAATAAAACTATCAGAAATTGCTTGAGGTTTTCCTCAATTCCGCTAGTGGTGGAGATTTCTAAGGTCATAAGTAGATTTACTTTGATGCTTCAAGTATATTGTGAAGTAGACAAGGGATTCTGGCTTATACCTTGAAGTAGCTTTTTGCTATTTCTAGCGGTTTGTTTTTTTGAGATCAGGAGCCATGTTACCCCATGTCGCACATCCAGGCATTTGAATAAAGAATATTTTTATCTTTGGGCTGAGGCTTAGTTTAATTTCAAGAGGTATGTAATTGTGTGGATATTTTTCGAGAAAATAACCCTTTGGGGTAATAACTATGTTAAAAAACTTTGGCAGGGCAATAGTGGTGAATGGCATTGGCTGGGAGAGAAACCTGCCCCACTTGTTAGCTTAAATCGCAGCTTATGGAGAGGAGCAGTTCCTTCCTTAAATTTTTACTGTTTGTTGTTTTTCTCTGGAGTAATTGCCAGCTTAGGTTTGTTAGCTAATAGTGCTGCCACAATTATCGGAGCTATGATTGTTGCTCCGTTGATGGGGCCCATTATTGCTATTGCTTATGCGATGGTTGCAGGAAACCGTCGCCTACTCAGGCGGGCGTTTTTTACCTTAATTACGGGAATTATCCTCACAATTGTCACATCAATTATTATTTCTAAGATTCTGGGTTTAACTACATTAGGCTCAGAAATAATGGGGCGGGTGCGTCCTAATTTAATAGATTTAGGTGTAGCTGTTGCAGCAGGGGCAGCAGGGGCGTTTGCCAAGTCTAGAAAGAGTATTGCCGATGCTTTACCAGGAGTAGCGATCGCAGTTGCCTTAGTTCCTCCCCTGAGCGTTATTGGTATTGGTTTAGCCCAAACTTCCCGAACTGTAACCGTTGGCGCTACTTTGCTGTTTCTCACTAACTTAATTGGGATTATTTTTAGTGGTGGGATAGTATTTTTATGGCAACGCTACGGCTCTTTAAGTAAAGCTAAGAACGGATTAGCTTTGTCTGTTTTAATGCTAATATTATTAGGTTTACCTTTAGGATTTTCGCTGCAAAATTTGATAGTTAAAGAACAGGTTCGCCGTAGTGTTGACAAACTTTTGCGGAGAGAAACGATAACTTTTGGTCAAACTGATATACGTGAATTAAAGGTGGAAACCAAGGGAGAATTTTTGTTAATAGATTTGGAGGTTAGCGCCCCCTGGGATTCTATTTCCGAAAAACAGGTTAAATTAGTGCGAAAATTTTTAGAATCAGAATTACAAAAACCAATTACTTTAAATGTTCAGGTAATTCCGGTGACAAGATTTGAAGCTTTATCAAGCTAAGTACTAGCAGCTAATGATTATTTTAAAATAGGTATCCACTCTTGTTTGAGTTTGTCGATCGCTTGTTCTTTCAACTTAGCTTCTACTTCAATCCAAGGTGCATTACGGTATGAAGTGGGCATAGTTGTAATAAAATCACTGTGATGCGGATCGCCAAATGCTTCGCGCCCGTTGGAAATGTGAACAAGTTGCCATTCAGGTAACTGCCAAGTGCTACGTGCTGCTGCTAAGATTTCGGGAACGCTAGGATCTTCGTAAGTGTCTAATTTTTCGTGGATGACATGGTGATGAGCATCAAATACCATTGGTATATTAGCAGCGCGACATACTTCTAAAATTTCTGAGGCGCTGTAGGCGTATTCATCATTTTCTAATGCTAGTCGAGAGCGAATACCATCAGGTAGATCGCGAATAACATTAATTAAACGTTCCGCGCGATCGCCTTTTCCTCCATGTACTTCCATCATTGCCCAAGGCGATCGCGGTAATCCGAGTTTATCAAAAATCATCGCCTGCATTTGTAGTATCTTAATGCTGTTTTCAATTACAGAAGGTGTATCGGAACTCAGAACTACAAATTGATCTGGATGTATTACTATACGAATACCAAGAGATTGAGAGCGATCGCCTGTTGTTTTTAATTCATTATCAAATTCATTTAATACACTCTCCCCTTCTGGCGTATCTGCAAAAGGAAATAAAGAAGAAGTTACTCGATAAAGCTTAATATTATTAGCATCACAAAAATCTAGCGCCTTATTGAAACGCTGCAAATTATCCTGGTACAACTGACGCAAAACTTGCTGTTGTTCCTCAGAACTTAATTGCAACAAACGTTTGCGCGTCACAGTACGGTAACGCACTTGATCCGAGGAGGTGATACATACTAATCCTAGTTGGGGCAGATTGTTCATCAGGCTGATTACTTCTTAACTTTATTAGGACTTACGCATAAATCATCCTTGAGATCGGGGGCTGGTTTATATATATCAATCGTTTGGAGGCATACCTGATTGGTGCAACCCGCCCCAGAAGAGGGGTAATTTTACCGTTTTCTTGCGTAAGTTTTGTTGATGTTTTTTATGATTAACAAAAATTTTTCTTAAAACATCCGTCTGGAGATTATTTTGTCAACTATCTTTAAAATATAGCAACCGCGCGGTTGTTAACTCACGCTTGTCAAATTCCTTGGCGATCGCCTATTTCTTTTGCCAGTATTAAACAAATTATCAAAGGGTGATTGAGATCATGTTTATGCCAAACTTTAAAATGTTTCTAGCTATTAAGAGTTCTCTGTTTGTCTTAGCTGTTGCCAGCCTGACAATATTTAATACTATTGCTGTCATACCGCGTTTCCAAGATACACCAGCCCAGGCACAAAGTCAAGGTACTATAGGAGCAAAAAGAAAACTTTTAATTTCTGCAAGTGCAAATAATAAATTTAAAACTTTTGTGGAAAAGCGAACTTATTCTATTGCTTATCCACAAGGTTGGTTTCTCAAAAGATCTCATAGGGATTTAGCAATCATTACCAACCGAAGATTGCCAAAAACAGGCGATCATACTTTCCCTAATTATTTGATTAAAACTGATGTGCAAATTACTGAAGAAAATTTTCAATCTGTTTTAACTAGATCTTCTTCTGATACAGAAAACGGTGAGCGACTAATTAAAAAAGAAAATGTCAGGATTGATGGTAAAAATGCTGTCAGATTATGGTTCACAAATAATGATATAGAAATGTTACTTACCCTAATACCATACACACGAAGCAAAACAGCTTATCTGATAACTTTCTACTCAAAAAATAATTCCCATCTCTTACCATTGATTGAAAGAATGCACTCATCTTTTAAATCATTACAGTGAGGGTTAAGATGTGGCGATCGCGATTGTATTATGTCCGGTTAATTAGTTATATTATCCTTAACCAGAAACCATGTAGCGATCGCGCTATTGAGATTTTCATCCCCCAACAGAAACCAAATCCAAATGTGGGTATCCAATAGAAGCCTCATTGCAACGCCTCCCACTCGTCAGGCTCACAAGCAGGTTCAACAATATTTGCTTGAATTTTGGCTGTTCCTTGGGCGATACCAAAGGGAACTCTTGTGTGTTGCTTTGGAGCCGGATAAACTACCGCCAGTGGTTCACCTTTCTTAGTAATCATTAAAGGTTCTCCGGTTTGGTTAACTTGTTCCAACAAACGAAGGCAAAGAGCTTTATTAATCAAGGCTCCGCCTTTTACTACAGCAATATGCCAGATTTGGTAATAATAGCAAATATTTCCTAAACAGAGCAAGTGATGTAGTCGGAGCAAGTAAATTGATTCAAGGAAATGGATTTACTATAAAAGAAAGCAAGTTTGATTACTTTTTTGGTCGTGTGAATTCGAGTGCATCGAATCAAGCTAGATCCTTACAGAATTTGCAAGATTTGAAAAAACTAGGAATAGACGAAGCCACAGATGGACGTGAGCAGCTTATGAAAGTTTTTGAGCAAGGTTTGAAATTTCCTGTAGAGGGGCAACTCAAAGTAACTGAATACGGAACTACCATTATTAAAACAGTGGAATTAAATGGTATTGAAGCTAAGGGTGCTATTGAAGTTTCCTACTTTTATCCTGGTTCTAACCTATCAGCAATTCCAGAAGTGGTTTCTATTCTACCGAAAATTTATCGCTAGGAGTCAAAATGGAAATTAATTATATTGATGAGTCTAAATTCCAGCAAATTGAAGGTATTCGACAAATTATTGTTCACGATCATGCCCGACGGTTTGCATCAATTAATTTGGATCATCTGGGGGAATGTGGACTTAGCTGGAGAAGCGATTTAATTGAACCAATACTGAGGCTTTCACCGGATAACTCTACTGCTTGGATTGGAGTCGATCAGCAGTTAGTAGCTCTTGACTTAAAGCTGGGGAGGATTGCTGTTGCTTTGCCTCTAATTAGTAGCGTAATTCAAATATTGACACTTTCGGATTTAACTGTTGTGCTGACTGAGTTAGAAGTAGTGCTGTTTAATTTGGATGGTTCTATTCGATGTGTTAAAGGACTTCCTGATATAGGTTCAGAAATAGCGGTTCAGGGTACAAGTTTGATAATTAGTTTACTAGAAGGAGATAATTTAATTTTGAATATTGAAACAGGAAGGTTATTGGAACCTGTAATGACTTCTTAAATGTATATAAACAGACTAAGCCTGCGTAGGCAGGCTTAGTTAGTATAGCTCCAGGCTTCAGCCTGTGAGCTTATTAGATTAAGATTCTACCGCTACGCGATCGCAGCCATCTTGACATCATTATTTGCCAGCAATTCTTGCAACTCTTCCGAGTCTACGGTTTCTTTTTCAATTAGCATCACCGCTAATTTATCTAAAACGTGCTTGTTATTAACCAGCACTTCTTTAGCACGCTTATATGCTTGCTCTACTAAATTGTGAACTTCATCATCAATGGTGGCAGCAGTTTCTTCAGAGAAATCGCGTTCAGCATTAATATCGCGACCTAAGAACATATTGCCTTGCTGACGACCAAGTGCGACAGGGCCTAAGCGATCGCTCATCCCAAACCGCATTACCATTTGACGTGCTACCCGCGCTACCTGTTGCAAGTCATTTGATGCACCAGTGGTTACTTCTTCATCACCAAAGATAATTTCTTCAGCAATTCGACCACCTAAAGCTACAGCCATTTGATTTTGCAGGTAAGAACGGCTATAAAGACCAGAATCTAAGCGGTCTTCACTTGGCGTAAACCAAGTTAAACCACCAGCATTACCACGTGGAATAATGCTGATCTTTTGTACTGGGTCATAATCTGGCATTAACGCACCAACTAAGGCGTGACCAGCTTCGTGATAAGCAACTAAAGTCTTGCGCTTTTCGCTCATCACACGGTCTTTCTTTTCGGGACCTGCTAATACACGGTCGATCGCATCATTCACTTCATCCATAGAGATTTCAGTGAGGCTACGACGTGCAGCTAAAATTGCTGCTTCGTTGAGCAAGTTAGAAAGGTCAGCACCAGTAAAACCAGGTGTACGACGGGCAACTTTATCTAAATCTACGTCCTTAGCTAGAGTCTTACCCCGTGCATGAACTTTCAAGATTTCTGAGCGACCCGCATAATCAGGTCTGTCTACAACTACCTGACGGTCAAAACGACCTGGACGCAGTAAAGCTGAATCTAATACGTCTGGGCGGTTGGTAGCAGCAATGATAATGATGCCAGTGTTGCCTTCAAAACCGTCCATTTCAGTTAACAACTGGTTGAGGGTTTGTTCGCGTTCATCGTTACCACCACCTAAACCAGCGCCCCGTTGACGACCAACGGCATCAATTTCATCAATAAATACGATACAAGGTGCTTGAGACTTAGCTTGTTCAAACAAGTCACGGACACGGGAAGCACCCACACCAACGAACATTTCTACAAACTCTGAACCAGAGATGGAGAAGAAAGGAACACCTGCTTCGCCTGCAACGGCACGAGCCAACAGTGTTTTACCTGTCCCTGGAGGACCAACTAACAAGACACCTTTAGGAATTTTTGCACCAATTGCGGTGAAGCGGTCTGCATTCTTGAGGAAGTCTACAACTTCGTTGAGTTCTAGCTTGGCTTGGTCAATTCCTGCAACATCACCAAAGGTTACTTGGGTTTGTGGCTCCATTTGTACTCTGGCTTTAGACTTGCCAAAGTTCATCGCTTGAGAACCTGGACCACCTTGAGCGCGACGCAGTAAGAAGAACAACCCGACTAATAGCAGCACTGGGAAAAACAGGCTACTCAAGGCGCGGAACCAGAAGCTATCATCGCTTTGAGGTAGAACTGCAATATCTACACCTTTACTGGTGAGGATATTTACCAAGTCTGGATCGTTGGGCAGATTAACAATGACTTTCGTGCCATCTTGGGCTGTGACTAAGGCTTTGCTGCGATCTGAGCTTAAACCGACTCGCTCGATTTTGCCGCTTTCAACTTGCTGAATAAACTCGCTATACTTCCATACCTTTTGAGTCTGGGTAGGTTTTTCTAAAAATGTGGTTGCTAAGGCGATCACTACTATTGCTAACAGTGCGTATAGCCCTGCGTTTCTCCACCGCTTATTATTCACTCTGATTTCTCCCTATGGTCAGGTATGTAAAGACGCTATTCTATGAGTCCTAATATTAATTTATGTTAACCTTTCTCAGAATTAGTTGACAGGGTTAACTGGAAAAAGGCTGCATATCTTCTTTGATAGTAACTAAATTGGGAGCAGGGGAGGCAGAGGGGCAGAGGGGCAGAGGGGTAATATAATTACGATCGCACTTACTCTGGTATCCAGTCAGGGTTAAGGGTGTCTTCCTGGGTAAATGGCGATTCGGTGGGGAATAGATCTAGTCCAGATGCGATCGCCGCATTTTTTAGCGCGTCTTGGTAAGATTCTGCAAATATGTCTTGTAAAAACGGTTTCAGGCTAGGGCTATCCTTTAGAATCACCTTAATTTGCCGTCGCTGTTCTGTAATTGTCAATAACCAACCTCTAGCATTAGCTTCTTTTTCAGATTCCCAATAAGCAAGTTTCAGCAAATGTTCTAACAAAACAATCAAGCGATTTCTTAACTCGCGTTTATCAGATCTCCCCAAACTCTCTAACTCCTCAAGCACATTCTCCCAGTCAACAGCATCAAATTTACCCTCTCGAATGCGGTTAGCTGTTGAAAGTATCCACAAATAAAAATCTTGCTCATAAAGCTTTTCTTCGGGAATAACAGATAATTGCTCTAATTCGGTAGTCATTGATAATTGTTAATTGATAATTGATAATTGTTCTCAAAGGCTAACGTGCAGTTTTGGCTAATTACTGTATGGATTGGTACTACTTCAACTACACTATTGCTATAAGCGATCGCTTCTAATTCCTGCACCCAATCTTTATCCCAAATTACTTCCCCTACAGGTTGATAATAACGCTGTTGCCAATCAATTATTTGCGATCGCATTACTCCTGGCAATATTCCCGCGTCAATTGGAGGTGTCCACCAACGTCCATCTCGCCAACCCCACAAATTACCTGTACTGGTTTCTAACCAATTTCCGGCTGCATCAACTAAAATTGCTTCTTGAGAGTTATTGAGTTTGGCTTGGTTTAACGCCATCCAAGCAGTTAAGTAATTACCTGTTTTATGTGTGGGTAGCGATCGCTCAAATTGTGGCGCATCTGCCAACCAAGCTATAATTCCATTTTGCTGACGTTGCTTTAAATCAGCAGGTAAAAAACGCCCCGTGATCCATTCTCGCCCATCTGGAAAGATGGTAATTCTTAACACCGGAAAGGATAGTATTAATTTTTCAGCACCATCACGCAAGCGTTCCCAGTCTGGTTGTTGCCAGCCAAAATTTTGTATACTGGAGTGTAGGCGATCGCAGTGGGCTTGCCAATTTGTTAGCCGACTATCTAAAGATTGCTGATAAACTCGTAAAGTTGTGAATACTGTCGCACCGTAAAGCAACCCTGGATCATCAATTTCCAGTTCTAAAATGTTGCCTTGAATTAACTTGCCTTTATACCAAAACAAATTACTTATTAATTTAGAATACTTTTATCAAATAATATCAAATATAGCAACTGCCAAGGCATTAGCCCGCGCAGGCGGGCTTTGTTTGTATAGCCCCACCCTTGAGGGTGTGGGGAAATAAGTCTCTACCCCTTTATATGGCAGCATATTCTATATCTTTAACAACTTCGGGTTGATGATTTATCAAAGGACGAGTAACTTGACGCAGTAATACAGTTTCTAAACTTTCATTTACTACACTTGTTGCTTCCAATTCCAACTCACCCCACAAAAGAATCTCTCCCGTTTGTGGCGCATGACCTAGATGATGAATTATAAAACCAGCTAAAGTTCGATAAGCAGTGTTAGTAGGTATATTTAATCCGAATAATTCATTAACTGTATTTAACTCTACAACTCCAGAAACTAGCACAGAGTATGGATCAGTGTGAACAAAAGTCACCTTGGAAGACACTTCCGACTCATACTCGCGATTGGGAACACGACCGATGAGTAAATGTACAGTACCATTAAAAATTACTAATAAAGGGAAAAAAATAATTGAACAGATATAAAGTGGACGAATTAATAACAGCGCAGTTTTTTCTGGCGCTTGCGATGCTAGGACTTTAGGAATTAGTTCACCTAAAACAATTTCTACATAAGTTACTAACAAAAATGCCACAGCTACAGAAATAGTATGGCTTGTTACAATAGCAGGTAATTTGCCTATAGGTAAACGCTGGATTAAGGGTTCTATCCAATGTACTGTTGCACCTTCACCCAACCAACCTAATAGTAAACTAAAAGCTGTAGTTCCTGTTTGGGTGACAGAAAGGTACTTTTGTAAGTGATTTTGAGCGTCTAGGACAAGATTAGCTGCTTTGGACTTGCTAATAGAATCGCTTTCTTGGGTAAGCTGGTAGATTTGAGAATGGGATGCAGATACTAAGGAAAGTTCGGCTGCTACGAAAAAGGCGATCGCACTTGTTAAACTTAATAACATTACCAATTTTAAAATTGATGATGCTATTTCAACTTCTAGCAGGGAAAAATTTTGAAAAAACATTTATTTTTTACATTAACGATTTGCGAATTTATTTGTACTGACGCTCTAGGAGTGATACTCTTTCTAAGATTACATCTTAGTTATGTATTGCGCTTATATCTTAATACAGATATTACATTGATAGTAAATAAATTATTAATTACTACAAAAACAAATAAATATAAATCTAATAACTAAGGATAAAAGCACGATGGCTACACAAGCTTATGACTACGATGTGATTACTGTTGGTGGTGGGCATAATGCACTCATTACCAGTGCTTACCTTGCCCAAGCGGGTTATAAGGTAGGTGTTTTTGAGAGGCGAGATATTATTGGTGGTGCTGTCTCTACTAAGGAGATTGTGCCAGGATACAGATTTGATTTAGGTGGTAGCGCCCACATTTTAATTCGCTTAACTCCGATTGTGCAGGAATTAAAGTTAGAAGATTATGGGTTGGAGTATCTAGAACTCGACCCGTTATTTTTTGCACCTTTTCCTGATGGAGATTCGCTATTTTTCTATCGGGATGAACAAAAAACTATTAATCATTTAGAAGATAAATTTCCTGGTGAGGGGGAAGCTTATGCGCGTTTTATAAATGATTGGCGACCTTTGATGCAAAATATCAAGGAATTTTTCTTAAGTACGCCTAGTCCGTTTGAACTGGGTAAGCAAATGATTAATGGTAAGTCGCCGGATGTTAGCTGGTTTTCTACTTTTAAAACTTTATTTAAACCTTATGGCGAAGTTGTCGATGATTATTTTACCGAGGAAAAAATTAAGGCAGCTTTAGTATGGATGGGGGCGCAGTCAGGTCCAGCACCTACAGAACCTTTGAGTGGTCCTTATGTGCTTTGGCAGCCACTTTACCATGATGGCGGGGTGGCGCGACCAAAAGGTGGGTCGGGGATGTTGACGCAAGCGATCGCCAAACATATCATGGCTCATGGTGGCGAAATACACTTAAGTTCGCCTGTAGAAAAGATTTTAGTTGAAAATCGCCGTGCGGTTGGTATTGAAGTAGATGGACAAATCTATACTGCAAAGGTAGTAGTTGCAGGTACACACGCGATTGAGACTTTTGGTAAGCTTTTACCTGAAGAACATCGACCGCTAGGCGCAAAGAGAATGCGTACAGGCAACGGTTTTGGAATTATGCTGCGTCTGGCGTTAGATTCTCCGATTAGTTACACAGCATATCCAGGTAAAGATGCAAGGGTAGCTTTGCAATTATTATGTCGCGATCGCCAACAAATTAACACAGCATTTAATGATTTTAAACGTGGCGAACCTACACAAGACCCACCAATCTTTGCTATGAGTTTTAGTGCTGTAGATGATACCTTAGCACCACCAGGCGGCGAAGTACTATGGTTGTGGTCGCAGTATTTCCCTTATCAACTTGCTAATAGTAACTGGGATGAACAAGGAGAAGGAGTTGTTAATCGACTTTTAGATAATTTTGAAAAGTATGCACCTGGAACACGCGACAAGATAGTTGGGCAATTATTCCAAGACCCCTTATGGTTAGAACGTGAACTAGGATTATATCGTGGAAATGTCATGCACTTAGAAATGAGTATGGATCAAATGTTTATCTTGCGTCCATTCTTAGGTATGTCTGATTATAAAACACACCTCAAAGGATTATATTTAACTGGTGCTAGTACACATCCCGGCGGTGGAATTATGGGTGCATCAGGACGTAACGCTGCTAGGATTGTACTAAAAGATTTGGAAGGGATGATCAAAAGTTAGATTGATATCAATTGATGATTATTTCTTTCAATTGGATATCTGTACTAAAATAAGGATAAAATTGGCATTTTATCCTTACGCATCCTTAGCGGATGAATCTTCCCCAGTCTCTGGCATTGCTTGAACAATTTCTTCTATTTCTGCGATTTCTTGAATAATATCCTGATTAGATAATTCTGTTAAATCCTGGGTGTTGATTTCTCTGTTATCTTGAAAAACTTCCTCATCAGATACTACTAATAAATCTTGGTTAGCTATTTCTGGAGTGTCAGGAATAACTTCTTTAGGAGATAATTCGGATAAATTTTCGTTGTTGATTTCTCTGTTATCTGGGATAACTTCCTCATCAAATACTACTGATAAATCTTGATTAGCTATTTCTTGGATTTCTTGAATAATTTCTTCAAAAGATAATTCTGGTAAATTTTCGTTATTGATTTCTTTGTTATCTGGGATAACTTCTGCATCAGATACTATGGCTAAATCTTGGTTAGCTATTTCTGGAGTATCGGGAATAACTTCTTCAGTAGATAATTCGGATAAACTTTCATTGTTTGTTTCTGCGTTATCTGGGATAACTTCTTCATCAGATACTATGGCTAAATCTTGGTTAGCTATTTCTTGGATTTCTTGAATAATTTCTTCAAAAGATAATTCTGGTAAATCATGAGTGTTGATTTCTCTGTTATCTGGGATAACTTCCTCATCAGATACTACTAATAAATCTTGGTGAGTTATTTCTGGAGTGTCTGGGATAACTTCCTCAGTAGGTACTACTAATAAATCTTGGTGAGTTATTTCTGGAATGTCTGGGATAACTTCCTCAGTAGGTACTACTAATAAATCTTGGTGAGTTATTTCTGGAGTGTCTGGAATAATCTCCTCAGTAGGTACTACTAATAAATCTTGGTGAGTTATTTCTGGAGTGTTTAGAATAATCTCCTCAGTAGGTACTGCTAATGTAATTTCTGCTGCTAAATCTTTTTTAGAAGTAATTACTTCAATCGGTCTGATTACTTTATCTCCTAACCTAAAACCTTTGCGAAAAACTTTAGTAATTGTTGATTCTTCTAAATCATTCCTGACTTCACAATCTATAACTTTACAAATACTAAAATCTGGCTTTGTTCCTGTAATTTCTAGTTGATGTAATTGTCGTTTAGCTAGTACACTGAGAAACTTTTTCTGCACAGCAGCTAGTGAGTTTGGTATATTGCTGATAAACTCACTACTAGGATTGGGATTTTCTGCCATGTAGTCGAGTAAGAATTGTAAGGCATCGACGACTTCTAATAGTTCTAAAAAAATATCTTCGCTGAAGCTGCTTGCCTGTTCTTTTTGTTCACGCAAAGCTTGTTGCAGCACAACTTTTTGTTTAAGCATTTTGCCAATCTCTATAAAGAGTCGGTCGCGCTTTTCATTGCTCAATCTAAATTCTAAAGGTTGATTAGGCATACTATTTATTCAATAAAATAAATATTTTAATTAGTCAGCATACATAATTAGTATCAAAATTATATAATAATTTATCAACAAATTATTTTGATTTATTATAAAGTTTTATAATGTTAATTAGCTGTAGAAACTTTTTCAATATTTGGGATAAATAGCACATCACCAATTTCGATTAAATCTACGTGGTTTTCAAAGCTAGGATTAGCCTTGATTATTAAGGGCCACAAATCTTTATCCCCATAAAAACGTTGGGCAAGTAGTGATATTGTATCTCCAGGTTTTACTGTGTGCTGGAAGCCTCCATCTTTAATTACATAATTTTGAGCTTCCTTGTTGCTAATTGATTGATTAGGTAGAGGGGAAGTGGTAGGTGTTGGGGTAGGTTCGCTACTGGGTTCAGGCTGTGGAGATACTGGGTTAGCAGAATTAGAATTTCTTGTGGTTAATAAAGACTGAGAAAACCAGTTATTAATAACAGCACCTAATATAATTCCTAGTATGAGCATGACACCAGCGATCGCATAAGGCAACCATTTTGCACCTCCTGGCTGCTCAGTAGTGAATGATGATGGGATATAACTAGGGGATGAAGGTGGAAGTTCTGCCAGTATACGCATCAGGGTAAGGTCTGCATCACAGTTGGGGCAAGTGTTACCCCCCACATCTTGGCGATCGCATACCGGACAAGTTAACTTACTTAGCATGACCTTCGTCTTATCACTACAGCGCAATTTTTGATTTCATCAACCAATGGGCAGATATCTGTGTACAGATTCCGCTACATACTCATTATCTATATGAATGGGCAATTTCTAAATACTGATTAATTGGCTTTAGCTAAACTTGCAATGACAGCAACTAACTCGGCTGGTTCAACTGGTTTGGCGATATGCTTCTGAAAGCCAAGTGCGATCGCCTTTTGAGAATCTTCACTCCTAGCGTAAGCTGTCAGCGCAGCCGCAGGAATTTTACCACCTTTTTCTGGATCTAATGCTCTAATTTTACGGATAAGTGTATAGCCATCTTCATTAGGCATACCAATGTCACTTACCAAAACATCCGGCTTTAATTGTTGCACCGCTTCTAAGGCTTCTGTAGCTGAAGCTACGGCTGTAACTTTAGCACCATAATTTTCTAAGGCAATGGTGAGTAGAAAACGGGTATCTTCCTCGTCATCCACAATTAACACTTGCAAGCCATTAAGAGTCGCTATATCCATGATTACTTTGTTTCCATTAGCCTCAAGGCTCAAATCAGAATTATTTGCCTGTGGCTGAACCTGCATCAGTGGTAGTTTAACTATAAATGTTGCTCCAAATCCTTCTCCCGCGCTGTCAACCTCAACAGTTCCCCCGTGTAATTCTACCAAGTGACGTACAATTGCCAAACCTAAACCAAGCCCGCTTTGCGATCGCGTGGTTGCATGATCCGCTTGACGAAAGCGCTCAAATACATAAGGTAAAAATTCAGCACTAATTCCTTTGCCTGTATCACTTACTGTAATTTGAGCATAGGAATTTACTATAAGTGCTTTTTTCTGCGAACCAGGATAACTGCCATTATTAATATTTTCCTGAGTAGCATTTGCGCTGTAGTCTAAACTAATTTTGACTTGTCCCCCTTCAGGTGTGAATTTAATCGCGTTAGATAGTAAATTCCACAAAATCTGTTGCAAGCGGTTAGCATCACCTGAAACTAAATTAGTTGATGAATCAATCAACTTTTCTATCTTAATGTTCTTAGCTTCTGCTGCTAATTGCACAGTTTCAATAGCTGCCTCAATTGGTTGTCTGAGGTTAACTGCACAAACTTGCAAAGACAGCTTACCTCGCATCATCCGAGAAACATCTAGCAAATCTTCAATTAATTCTGCCTGTAATTTAGCATTACGCTCAATTGCTTCAAGTGCTTTTGTGGTAGTAACTGGGTTAAGCTTGCGACTCACTAGCATTCGTGACCAACCGAGAATGGGGTTGAGAGGCGATCGCAATTCATGGGAAACTAACGCTAAAAACTCATCTTTCATCCGGTTAGCTGACTCAGCTTGCTGACGTGCTGCTTGTTCACGCGCCAACAATTCGTTCAGTTCTTCCTCTGCACGCGATCGTTCTATTTCTGCTGAAGCACGACTTGCAAAAATTGTCAACAAAGATTCTGCTAACTGAACATTATCAAAAGGTTTCGTATCCAGCACTCCTAATATACCCAGCACCGCACCTGTGGAGTCGAATAAAGGAGTGCCAATATAACTCTCCGCCCCCATCTCTACTAAAAAATCATCCAAAGGAAAAGCTGCCTGAATATTCGATGGGTAACAGCAAGTCTTGCCTTGGTTAATTACAGTCTGACAGGGGGTATTAATTATTGTGTATTCGATATTGGCAACAATTTGACTTTGGGCAGATACAGCAATAGTTTTGACTGTATCAGGCTCAACTAATTCCCCAATAAAAGCCAAATTCACACCCAATGCTTTAGTTAGGTGTTGCACCAATGACGAGAAAAACTCCTGTCCAATTGCTGCTGAAACTCCCTGTGTAACTTCAATTAAAGCAGCATCCATCGTCGCAATTTTCTGAGCAGCTAATCTTAGCTCTAACTCATCAACCACCATAGCTGCTAAATCTTTGAGTGTTGCTTCCTCACCAGAAGTTAATTTTGGGCGTGGTTTGCTGTCAAGCAAACATAAAGTACCAAGATTAAACCCATCCTGAGTCACAAGAGGCGCACCAGCATAAAAGCGCAGCCCTGGTTCGCTAATAGCGAAGGGCATACAAGCAAAGCGAGGATCGGATCTTGTATCAGGAACAATTAAAATATCATTATATAATAGAGCGAAGCTACACATAGTTGATTCCCGACTAACTTCGGGGGTATCAAAGCCATAGCAAGATTTAAACCAAGCTCGATATTCATCAACCAGCGATACTAAAGCAATTGGTACTTCAAACAACCGCGCAGCTAAATTCGTGATCCTATCGAAGCTTTCTTCAGGCGGTGTATCAAGGATATTGTAGCGCCGCAGTGCCTGTAGGCGTTGCGCTTCATTAGGTGGCAGAGGTGCAGCATTTAAAATATCTTTGGTAGATACTTCTAGGTTAGGCGCTGAGGCAGCAACAATCGGATTTTGCATTCCTTAAAGGGGTTGTATAGATATTTTTTTTATGAAGCAAAGCTTGAAACCCACTGATTTTTATAAACCGATTGATTTGTAGGGGCGGGTTGACAGATAAACTTTGCTACTGATAAAGATATGGGTTTAACCCGCCCCTTGTGCATATTATGGTTAATCGACCGAACTTGATATTACGCATTTTAACGGTAAAATCAGCCATTTCCGCGAATTATGCCTTCTGACTCCTGAATTCTTGTTAAAAACTGAAACGCAGATGAATCCTGGGGTTAAGCATCTTCTCTACTGGTTTACCTCCCTTGAGATGTTGTTCAACTATCACTGATACATCACTAGGCTTTACTCGGTAATACCAAGTTTCTTCAGGCAAAATCCGCACAGTTGCGCCACTACTACATTGTCCCTGGCACTCAGCACCTATAACTGTAACTTCTGGAACAACAGCCGCTTGAAAAGCAGCCAGCACCTCTGCTGAATTATTGGCTAGACAAGAGCGGTATTGACAAACTAGCACACAACGCTGTTTTAGATTTGGGGAATTTTCTTCTAAACCAGTTTCCACGCTTGCTGTTTATGAAGATTTATTAATAATATAATAGCTGGTTTAAGCAAAGCTGATATTTGAAAAGTTCGTAATTTTTTGATAAAAGTTCAGGAGTTTTACCAAATCTGGGTGTTATATTGCCTTGATATTTTAGCCCGCGCAGGCGGGCTTTGTCTGTTTAGCCCCAGCCTTCAGGCTGCGTGTGGGCTGCGGGCTGTGGGCTGCGGGCTGCGGGCTGCGGGAAAAAAATTCACCACGATCATAATTGGGAGGCAGAGCCTCCTGTATATTGTTCCCAGGTTCAACCTGGGAACAAGGTTAAGGTTAACCTGGTTAAGGTTTAAATATATAAAGACTAATCTTGATACTAGGAAAAACGAGCGTGACTTATCTAGAAGCGGCAGCCCAATTTTACAGTGAAGTAGCAGAAACACCGCAAGTTGGTTTGTGCTGTGTGCAAAGTAGCCCTTTGCAACTCCCAGGGCTGAAAATTTCCCCTCAAATGCAGGAAATGAACTACGGCTGCGGAACTACAGTCCATGCAGCAGAATTGGTTAATCAGCCAACAGTATTGTATGTAGGTGTGGGCGGTGGTTTAGAAGCACTACAATTTGCTTATTTTTCCCGTAAACCTAGTGCTGTAATTGCTGTTGATCCGGTTGCTGCGATGCGTGAAGCAGCAGCACGTAATTTAATTATTGCAGAGGGAGAAAATTCTTGGTTTGATCCGAGTTTTGTTGAAATTCGGGAAGGAGATGCTTTTGCTTTACCTGTTCCAGATGCTTCTGTAGATGTAGTAGCTCAAAATTGTCTATTTAATATCTTTGAACCAGCAGATCTCAAAAAAGCTCTGCAAGAAGCTTACCGCGTCTTAAAGCCAGGTGGACGTTTACTAATGAGCGATCCTATTGCTACCCGTGAAATTCCGCAACACTTGCGCCAAGATCAACGCTTAAGGGCAATGTGTTTATCTGGGGCGTTAACTTATCAGGAATATACTCAGCATTTAGTTGATACTGGTTTTGGACAAATAGAAGTTCGGGCGCGTCGTCCTTATCGGTTGCTAGATTGCCAAACCTATAATTTGCCAGAACCTTTACTCTTAGAAAGCCTTGATTCTGTCTCCTTTAAAGTACCAATTCCAGAAGATGGTGCTTGCATTTTCACAGGCAAAACAGCTATTTATTCCGGTTCCCAAGAAATATTTGATGATTCCGCAGGTCATATCCTCCAAAAAGGTGTACCCGCAGCCGTATGTGATAAAACTGCTGGCAAGTTAGGCTCACTTCTGCCTGAAGAAGTATTAATTACAGATTCCACTTGGCATTACACGGGTGGCGGTTGTTGTTAATCAATTAACAATTATCAATGATCAATTATCAATTATCAATTTTTAGCTTCCACTCTGGCGAATTGAGTTGTAACAAATTATAAAATTTTTTCATAATCTCAATTCCACCATTTAGTTGTATGCTAATTGTTAATTGCTAATTGTTAATTGCTATGGTTTCAACCCAATCACCTAATTTAATCACATCTTTTCAAACCAAGCTCAGTACTCCGTTAACCAAAAATCAAATAAATGTTTTACAAATTAATTTAGGTAAACGCTGCAACCTCGCTTGTAGCCATTGCCATGTAGAAGCAAGCCCAAAACGCACGGAAGAACTATCACCAGAAATATGTGAGCAGTTAATTAAGTTAATGTATAGCTTTCCTCAAATAAAAATTGTAGATTTGACTGGCGGTGCGCCAGAGATGAATTATGGTTTCAAAGCACTGGTAGAAGCAGCAAGAAATACAGGTAAACAAGTAATTGTCCGTTCTAACTTAACAATTTATTTTGAAAAAGAATTTGAAGACATTCCTGAATATTGCGCTAAACACCAAACAAGAATAGTTGCTTCTTTACCTTGTTATTTGCAAGATAATGTTGACAAAATGCGCGGCGCAGGTGTTTATGATGCCTCAATTAGTGCTATAAAAATACTTAATCAACTAGGTTATGGTAAGTCTCCAGATTTAATCTTGGACTTAGTTTATAATCCTCCGCTTCCTAGATCAGAAAAATTTTCTCTTACTCCCGATCAAGGTAAGCTGGAACAAGATTATAAAATGTTCCTTCAAGAACATTTTGACATTCAATTTAACAATTTGTTGACCATCACTAATTTGCCTATTGGTAGAACCAAGCTTTCTTTGCAGCGAAATCAGCTATATACACCTTACTTAAAGTTTTTAGAGAATAACTTTAATCCTAATACTATTGAAGGCTTAATGTGTAGAAATGAGCTTTCAGTTGATTATTTAGGTAATGTTTATGATTGCGACTTTAATCAAATGGAAAATCTACCAGCTAAACTGCCATCTGGTGAAGCATTAACAGTGGCAAAGTTTTTAGAAGCTGGTACTTTAGATTTAATTGAACAGGTACAAACTGCGCCATTTTGTTATGGTTGTACGGCTGGGTGTGGCTCTAGTTGTGGAGGCGCTTTGACAATTAACAATTAACAATTAACAATAATAGCACTCTTAATGTAAGGGTTAGAAAAAAATGTAGGGGCGGGTTGACCTAGATCTATGTATCCTACAAAAATCTCTATTAAACCCGCCCTTTCTGCTAACCGCTAACTGCTATACGACCTAAACAATTTTATCTTAATAAATCTTGATGGTTGGCTCGTGAAAATTTCCGTAATTGCTTAAATTGTCGGTGTATCCTTAACAAACCTTTCATTGATAGTGTAAATAGAAGGGTTGTTCAGTTTATCAAGGATAACCATGATCAACTATTTTTCTACGGTAATATCTTTACTGCGCGATCGCCAAGAATTTTTAGCAGAAATCTACCAAGGCGTAAAACTTCCCAGCAAAATTTCCTCCTTGATGATTTCCAGCTTTTGTTTCTTTGCTGTTTACGGCGCAATTATTGGCGCTTTTCATAGTCCTTTACAGATATTATCCTCAGCGATTAAACTTCCAGCCCTCTATTTAATTACATTGCTGGTATGTTTACCTACTCTGTATATTTTTAATGTCCTTTTCGGCTCAAAACACACTTTAGCTCAACACTTTACCTTTCTACTCACTGCTGTATCAGTCATTTCCCTACTTCTTTGTGGCTTTGCTCCTGTCACTTTGTTCTTTTTAATTACCGTTAATGACTACCATTTTTTCTTACTCCTAAACGTGGCTATCTTCGCCCTTACAGGTGTTCTTGGCGTTTCATTTCTATACCAAGTTATGAAGCCAGTTGCCGCCGATTATGACACAGATCAGGGAGTAAAAGTTCGTACTAATATTTTACGGTTTTGGTTAGTGCTTTATGGGTTTGTTGGCAGCCAACTTGGTTGGACACTTAGACCATTTTTCGGTTCTCCTGGGGCATTTGAGTTGTTTCGTCCTAGAGAAGGTAGTTTTTTATCAGCAGTCTTGAATTCACTTTTAAATTTAAGGTTTTGAAAGTCTGTAATCAAATTTGAGACTTTCCTTTTCTGAGGTTAATAGTGGCATGAAGCCAAATTTAGAAGATTTAAAAATTACTGAAAAAGAACTGGAAACTATAACTGGTTTAGATGTCGATGATTTATTTGTTGGCGGTGTCTTAGGAGGCGTGTTTAGACCTTCTATATTCCAGAAACCTCAACAATTTATTTCTTTCTGTATTACTGAAATAATTGTTGCAGTTTTAGTATTTATCTTGACTATACCCATTGGCTTATCTGTAACCCGCAATTTTGTAGATGGGGTTAATCAGCTACCTGTAATTTGGCAGTTTTTACAGGTTACTCTCGGAATCACTTTGATAGTGCTAGTTGCTTGGCATCTATATATGTGGTTGAGAAGGAAACATCTAAAAACTTTGCTTCATCTGCTGAACGAGGTTGATAAATACAATGAGGTAATTCAAGCTGTTGATATTCTCGATCGCCTAGAAGCTGTTGGCAACTCGCCAGTAAGTTTTACAAATCGCCACGAAGTTTTAGAAGCATTAAGAATAACTAGAGATAGCTTGGTTTCTGGATTAATGACGGAGAAAATCTTGCGCGAAACCCGTAGTTCGCGATCGCGTCGTTACGATTTACTCACCAATATAGAAAATAATTTAGCAAACTTAAGAACATTAGAAGTAAACAATCAAGCAAATGAGTATGGACAACTACTCAATGAAGCCCTCGAAAGTAGCCTGAGCGTTCATCAAGAAGTTCAAAAGTTCTCTCGTTTTTCTTCTAAAACGTAAGGTCTATTTTTTAATGTTGAGCTAAATAAATCAATATAATGTAACATAAAACAAACTCCCCTCCCCTTGATAAGGGGAGGGGCTGGGGGTGGGGTTCTTTCTGATATTTTTCAAGTTAACATTCTAGGGTTTGCCGATCTCAAATGGTCGCTAGGACGGTGTGGAATTTGAACTGTAAATGTTGTCCATCCCCCACTGCTTTCAACTTGAATAGTTCCTTCCATCTGTCCTATCAGTTTTTGCACCAATGCCAGTCCTAACCCTGTACCGCCTTGCTTCCAAGGGTCAGCATTTGGAACCCGATAAAACTTGTCGAAGATACGTGGTAGTTCAGATGCTGGAATTTCTGCTTGGTTAGTGATTGTAAAGATAATAAAGTTGGATTGTTCTACAGTTTTATGGGAATAGTTAGCTGTATAACTGACATTGAAAATAATTTGATCGCCAGGGGGGGTATATTTACAAGCATTGTGGAGTAGTTCTGAAATAATTCTACCTAAGCTAGTACGATCTGAAACCATTATCGGCAAATCTGGTGATAGATTGACCTTCAAATCTTGCTGATGTTGCTGAACACGAGAGTAAAACGGTGTAATGATCGTAGGTATCCATTCTTGGAGATTGATTTTTTCTAAAGTGATAGAGTAACTAGCAACTTCTAGTCTCTGCAAATCTAAAAGATCGTTAATTAATTCTGTTTCTCTAGCACACTCTGATTCTAATATGTCTAAATATCGCTGGCGACGTTCGCTGCTAGGAGCGATTTTAAGCATTTGGATTGCCATTTTCATATTTGATAATGGCGTTCTGAGTTCGTGGGAAACTGTGCTAAGAAAATCGTCTTTAAGAATATTAAGTTGCTCTAATTCTTCAACTTTTTGTTCTAGTTGAGCCGTGCGTTCTTGCACTTGGCTTTCTAAGTCGGCGTTAATTGCGGAACTTTGTTGATAAAGTTGTGCTTGCTGAATGGCGATCGCCAATTGATCGGCGATCGCACTAACTAATTCTACTTGCGCTTGTTGCCATTCATCACCATAGTTACACAAATTGAGACTACCCCAAAGGTGCTGTTGAAATTGCAACGGTACTAATAACCAAGCACCTGAAGATTTTGCATTAATCTGGCTTATTTCAGGATCTTCATTATTAGTATTTGGCATTTTTACCACTTGTAATTGCTTGAGTTGGGTGGTAATTTCGTAATCAACATCAGGAACTTGCACTCCCAAACTGCTTAATTCTCCTGTGAGTTGTGGATACTCAGCAACAATCAACCAAACTTGCTCGTAGGGTAAATATTGCTTAATTTCTACACGCTCAACTCGCAATATTTGAGTGATTTCTTGAGCAGCGATCGCACAAATTGTTTCTAAATCTAGGTAACTACGCATCATCCGCGTAAACCTATGCAAAGCTTGCTCTCGAATCGTTTGCTGTTTTAATACTATTTCCGCTTGTTTACGTTCACTAATATCACGACAGTTAACAACCACACCTTTTGTACTAGCTTCTGGCAACAGGTTATTAACAGCTACCTCAACCTCAATCCACTTACCTGCCCCATGATGCAATCTTAGCTCACTTAATCCTACTACTCCTGGTTGTTTTAACCTTTCAGCAAATTCACTTTTCGCCTTTGATTTATCCTGCGGATGAATGTAGTCAAAAACGTTTTTACCAACTATATCTTCTGGTTGATAACCCAAGATCAACTTTACCGAAGGGCTAACATAGCGTACAACTCCGTTTTCCTCTAATATAGTAATAATATCAGATGAGTTTTGAACCAAAGAACGAAAACGTTCTTCACTTTTTGCTAGTTCATCAATGGCTTTTTTCTGTTGATCAATATTAAGCGCAACTTGACAAACACCGATTACTTGTTGAGCTTCATCCAATACAGGACAATAAGTAATTTCAAACCAATGATTATCGCCTTTGATTCCGGTAAATAACTTTTCTATTTTTATTGACTTCCCTTTAATAGCTGCATTAAAGGCTCTATGAAAATTATATAACTCATCTGCAATCAAAAAATCATTGATTGAATAAAAATCATTCAAACTTTTATGATAAATTTTTATAGCCCAATCATTAGCTGTTTTATTAAAAGCTTGAATTTTATAATCCCAATCAATCATCACAACAGCTTGCAAGCTGCTATTAAAAATTGCTTTTAAGTTGGCTGCGGATTGTTTCAAAGCTATTTCTGAACGTTTGCGATCTGTCGCGTCTACATAAACACTAAGAAAACCTTTAAGCCCATCATCATCTTGAATGACAGCATGGGTGACATCTGCCACAAACTGTGTGTCATCTTTACGTTTAGTAACAAAACTACCTTGCCACACACTCGTTTGATTAGGATTCACCAGAATAGCTTCTGCTACCTGGGGAATATCCTTAGCAATTATCACATTACAGATATGTTTACCAATAACTTCTTCTGCTGTCCATTGAAAAAGACTCTGTGCAAAGCGGTTCCAATAAATTATTTTACCTTCTACATCAGTAGCAATGACCGCGTTACAAACTTGATCTAGAAGGGCAGCTTGGAAACTTATGGGCATTTGTGTCCGTTCAGATCTAGTTTCAATAGCTGACAGAATATTTGGCAACAACTTCAGGGCGATGTCATCTCTAGAAGATTCACGCAATATCTGCATTTGTTCCGGTACCATAACGGAAATTTTTTGCCTGAACTATGCCGCAGCTAATCAAGCTAATACTTGATCTGCTGACAGTTAATTGTATCAAATTCAACTTTTGTCACTCCCCTGCCTTCAGAGAGAATAGCGTCTCTGAGGAAACAATTAGCGATTATAGGGGCGCTTTGATTAGCTTTATCTCTAAGAGCCAATAATTTTACGCCATTGTGTATTAGATGCAAACCCCGATACTGGCATACTGCCCTAGACCGCAGGAGTAGGTCAATATCTGAGAATTTCGTTACAATTTGTAAAGAACTCAGGTAAGCTGATGAACCATTTGACATTAGAGCAATTAGCTACTCAACTAGAAAGTGAAAATTTGCGCGATCGGATGGTCGCCCTTGCCTCACTACGCGACATTCCAGCAGCAGATGCCGTACCTTTAATTAAAAAAGTATTAGAGGACGACAACCTGCAATTACGCTCAATGGCAGTATTTGCTCTCGGAGTAAAAGCTACCGACGAATGTTACCCGATTTTAGTAAAACTGCTAGAAAATGACCCCGACTACGGTATTCGTGCTGATGCTGCGGGTGCTTTAGGTTACTTAGAAGATACTCGCGCCTTTGAAGCTTTATCCCGCGCCTTCTATGAAGATACAGATTGGTTAGTACGCTTTAGCGCGGCTGTAGCACTAGGTAACTTAAAAGATCCCCGTGCTTATGATGTATTGATTCAAGCTTTAGATG
>JBARVL010000079.1:0-5115 GCA_049646245.1 Crinalium sp.
GGAGAATGGGCGATCGCTATTGGTAATCCACTAGGCTTAGATAATACCGTGACTACGGGTATTATTAGCGCCACAGGTCGTACAAGTAGCCAAGTCGGTGTTCCAGATAAGCGAGTTAGCTTTATTCAAACCGATGCTGCAATTAATCCTGGTAACTCTGGTGGTCCACTGCTCAATGCTTCTGGTCAAGTAATTGGGATGAATACAGCTATTATCCAAGGAGCGCAGGGCATAGGGTTTGCAATTCCAATTAATACCGCTCAACGCATAGCTACTCAATTGGCGACAACAGGCAAGGTAGAACACGCTTATATTGGCATCCAGATGGTGAATTTAACACCAGAGTTAAGAGAAAGTATCAACAGCAATCGTAACTCTGGACTGAATGTAGATCAGGATCGGGGTATTCTCGTCGTTAGAGTTATGCCCAATTCACCCGCAGCTAGGGCTGGGTTACGCTCTGGGGACGTGATCACACAAATCAATGGTAAACCAGTAACAGATTCTGGTAGCCTCCAACAAGTAGTAGAAAATAGCAGCTTGGGCAGTACTCTCCAGTTGGGGTTGCGTCGTAACGGACGCGCTATCAGTATGAATGTACGCACAGCAGCAATTCCTGCTCAAGCATCATAATATAAAACCCCTCCCCCCAACCCCCTCCCCGTTTACAGGGAGGGGGAGATTGTCTGTTTGATATTTTTTAAGGTGGAGCTACTTAAATGGGGTTAATTAGAAGGAAACAGATCAGCGAACTGACAAGTCAGCGCTTGCGCGATCGCAGCAGCACCAAATAAGGTAATTAAACTCACCCAAAAAATAGTTGACAAAATTGAAATCATAACTAAAAAAGATTGCTAATTTTTATCAAAATAGCAATCTTTTTTGACAGATATTTGCTGAAAGTTTGTCAATCATTTGTCGAGTGGTAGCGATCGCCACTTATTTAAGCTAAGGATAGAAAAAACTTAAAAGTAGTACCGCATCCTAGCTGACTTTCTACCTGAATCTTGCCACCTTGCAGTTCAACCAAGCGGCGGGCGATCGCTAAACCAATACCAGTACCTCTAGAATTGCGATTTGGCGCTCGCTCTGCCCGCCAAAAGCGATCAAAAACATGAGGCAAGTCATTTGCCGCAATCCCGGAACCTGTATCAATTACTGCAATCCATAGCTTCCCTGATTCTGTCCAAGCGCGAACAGTAATTGAACCTTGATCAGTATAAACAAGTGCATTTCCTAACAGATTAACCAGTACTTGCTCCACTCTGTCGGCATCTGCTAACACTGCTGGTAGTTGAGATGGACAGTCTAATTTTAAAACTGGGCTATCTTCCAAAAGCTGATCGCCAAACTTTTGTATCAACGACTCTAACAATGGGCGTAAATTAATCGCTTGTAGATTAATAGGCAAATATCCCGACTCTGCTTTTGAAAGCACTTGCAAATCGTTGACTAATCGCTGTAGCCTAGTTGTTTCTTTAATTAAAAGATCGTAAGTTTCCGGTGATGGTTCAATGCTGCCGTCAGCAAGTTCTTCTAAATAACCGCGTACAACAGTTAATGGTGTTCTTAACTCATGGGTTAAATCTGTAATTAGTTCGCGTCTTCGTTGTTCCACTCCTTCCAAACTTGATGCCATGCGATTAAAACTAATTCCCAAGCGATTAATTTCGGGAATTTCACTGCTTGGTAGTCGCTCATCTAATTTTCCTGCCGCAAATTTTCGAGTAATTTTCTCCATCTGGGTTAGAGGTTGCATAATGCGCGTAGATACCCAATAACTCAAGACACCAGCCGCAGTAGCACCACTAATTACCGACCAAAAAGTGCTTTGACTCCAAGCTGTTTGAAATCTTTGCACCAATTCAGTACGGGCATAGCGTAAGCGAAATCCGTTACCTTCAAGTTGTTCGAGATGTACTACAAAGAATCGAGGAGAAGAGACTTTACCAATGAGTACTAAACTACCGACTCCCACTATCATCACTAACAAGTGAGAAAGAAACAAACGCGATCGCAATCCAACTTTAGTCCAAGGCATCTCTAAACAGCCGCATCTTCAAATTTGTATCCCACCCCAACCACAGTCTTAATAAAAGTGGGATTAGCTGGATCTAGTTCGATTTTTTTCCGTAATCGCGCTACATGAGTATCTACTACTCGCTCATCACCAAAAAAGTCATCACCCCAAAGTTTGTCAATTAACTGGGTACGGTTCCAAACACGATTTGGTTGGCTAATAAAAGTAGTTAACAAATTAAATTCTAAGGTTGTTAAGTCTAGGGTTTCTGCTTGATTAACATTCAGATGGCGCATAGCAGTGCGTTGCTCCACATCCAAAGTAAAATGCTTTGTGCGGTAAACTTGATGTTGCCCCGCTTGACGTAGGCTACGCCGTAATAGCGCGCGTACCCTTGCAACTAACTCTCTAGGACTAAAGGGTTTAACTAAATAATCATCTGCACCAGTTGACAAACCAATTACCCGATCAATTTCCTCACCTCTCGCAGTCAGCATTAAAATATAGGGATCTTTAACACCAGGTTTTTGTCGAATTCGGGCGCACACTTCTAACCCATCCAAGCCAGGGAGCATCAAATCAAGAATAATTAAATCCGGTTGTTGCTCAAGGAACGCATCCATCGCACTAATCCCATCTCGGCTGATGCGGCTAGAAAATCCTTCTTTTTCTAAAGCCAACTGAATAAGTCGGGCAATTTCCGGTTCATCTTCAACAATTAAAATATCCATGCCAGAAATCATTAATCAAGTTAAGCAACCATTTTCTGATGACACTATTCGTATCATTCTCAGTAATTATGGCTTTAACTCGACTAGCTATCTGGCATTAGAATCAGATAAAAGGCACTTTTTTCATCAAAAAGTCTTCGCTGTAACTGCATACGCTAATTTTAACAAGGTGGCAATTACTGCTGGAGAACCTATTTGTCCACGAGATGCGTTAGGAACTGCTATTGATGAATTTCTGGAATTTACCCAACAGCAAGGTCTCCAGCCATTATTTTTTGAGGTAACACAGTCAGTTACTCCAGTATTGCAGCAACGGGGATTTCATTTGCTCAAACTGGGAGAAGAGCCGTTTTTTGAGTTAGACAAGTTTACTCTTAAGGGTAATAAAATGGCTAACGTTCGTTCTTCTGGAAAGACGGCTCAAAAGCGCGGTGTCTCTGTACGAGAGTATTATCCAACAGATCCAGAAGCTTTGTTGATTAATCCGCAGTTGGAAGCAATTTCTCATAAATGGTTGGAAACACGAGGGATAAGTGAACTATCGTTTACCCTGGGAACCCTTTCTTTAGATCAACCTGGAGATAGACGCTATTTTATTGCCGAACAAGGTAATAAAGTTGTGGCTTTTCTTACCTATAGCCCAATTTATGCACGTCAGGGTGTGTATCTCGATTTAATGCGTCGGTCGGACGATGCACCTACAGGCACAATGGATTTACTACTAAGTGAGTCTTTTCAATTACTACACAAAGCTGGGGTGAAATTAGTCACAATGGGAATGTCACCTCTAGCTAATGTGCAGAATTGCTCGATTAATCAATCAAAACATCTGGCTTGGTTATTATATAAATTTTCTGTTTACGGAAAAAGTTTTTACCACTTTGAGCAGATGCACGGCTTTAAGCGAAAGTTTCAACCTCATTTTTGGGAGTCGAAATATTTAGCATACCGTTCTTTAGGTTTTCGGGAAGTGGATGCGATCATGTCTGCTTTGTTGCGCCAAAATATTAGTAGGTTAGTTTGGCAGGTTCTCAATCAGCCGATTTATTTTAAATTCTTATGAAGAAGCTTCCTAGACGTAAATACCCCAAAAAATCTTCTCTCAGATATATTTACAAATTTGAGGAGTTAAAAGTTAGGTACAATAGCAAGAAAATATTTTTTATCTTGTTATCTGTATTAGGTATTGGGTCTTCTATCTACTGGTATTTAGGAATGGCTCCTACGCCTAAATTAGATACGGCAGTAGCGATCGCACCTGATGTCCAGTTAAGTTACCAAATTCAAAGATACACTAGCTCTGTAATGGGAGGAGAACGTACTTATGGTGTTTGTTTGCCACCGAATTATGGTCAAAACCCACAGCAACGCTACCCTGTAATTTTTTTGCTACACGGAGGAAATGGCAGACCTACTGACTGGTTTAAAAAAGGTTTAGCACTGCCTGTAATTGAAAAACTATATGCCACTGGCAAACTACCATATAGCATTATTATTACTCCTGATGGTAATGATAAACGTGGTGCGAGTCCCTTCTATGACCCTCAGTATATTGATGGTGTAAATGGGAGGGTAAATACTGCGGTTGGTAATGAATTGGTCAGAGTAATTAAAAGTCGCTATAGCACCTTGCCAACGCCTAAATTTTGGGCAATTGGGGGATTATCTTCTGGGGGATGGGGAGCTTTGAATATCGGACTACATAACCCACAGAACTTTTCAGTTATGTTTAGTCACAGTGGTTATTTTCGCGATCGCAGTGGTGCAAGAAACAGTCCTGTCACGTATATTAAAAGAATTTCCAAGGCTAAACGCCAACAATTTCGGATTTATCTAGATGCAGGTGATGAAGATGGTAAATTTCTACAGCAAACTAAAGAGTTTGCCCAAGTTCTGAAAACACTAAAAATCCCATATCAATTTAATCAATTTCCAGGCGGACACACCCTAATTGGCCCTGATTCACTCTGGAATTACTGGCACAAGCATTTAGCTGATTCTTTAACTTACGTTGGTACACAGTTCCAGAATGCTAGTCCAGCAGATACTGTTGGCCCTCCTAACCCTTGGCTACAAAACAATTAACAATTAACAATTAACTTTTGTGTGAATTACTATAATTAAAGGCACAGAACAAGCGAGCGATAAGTTGATAATTGCTAATTGATAATTACTAATTGATTAAGAGAAACCTAATTTGGCTAACACTGGTTGCGTTGAGACAATATGCTGATCTAAACCTAACTGCTTAGGACTAATTCCTAGTGCTAAAGCTATTAATTGGGGAAGATGCAGTACTGGTAAACCTAACTGACGATTAATTACTTTCTCAACCTCTGGTTGCCTAGAATCAAGATTTAGATG
>JBARVL010000080.1:0-3847 GCA_049646245.1 Crinalium sp.
CCTTGAGGTTCCTGGCTGACTGAATCTGGTGTTTGCGAACCTACCGCACCTTTCGCAACCGTAATACCGCCATCAACTAACCACAACGCACCAGTGACATAACTTGCTTCATCTGAAGCGATAAAAGCGTAAACATTAGCAACTTCTTCTGGTGTACCTCGACGCGCCAGTGGTGTTGCATTAATCAGCATTTCTTCCATTTGGGCATCCATTGACCCAGTTTCTTTATGCGTCCAAGCTGTATCAATTGCCCCTGGACATACACAGTTAGCACGAATACCGTATTTTGCTTGTTCAACAGCTACCCCTTTCATAAAAGAGTGCATCCACCCTTTTGTACCGCCGTAAGGTGTGTTTTCTGCTAAACCGTTAAAACCTGCTTCCGAACCCGCAGAGACAATATTACCTCGTGTTTTTTGCAGGTGAGGTAAGGCATATTTTGTCATTAAGAAAGCGGAACGCAGATTCATCCGTATGGTATAATCAAAATCTTCAATGGGATAATCTTGGGTTTCTCCTGTAACAACAAATACACCTGCATTATTAACCAGGATGTCTAATTGTCCATAAGTGTCTATAGCTGTTTGAATGCAGGCTTGCGCTTGGGATTCTTGGGAGATATCACCAGTATGTGCGATCGCTTCCCCACCATATTGCTTAATTGCCTCTGCTACCTCGTTTACCGGATCACTTGGTAAACCGTTAACAATAACTTTCGCGCCAACTTTTGCAAATTTATGTGCGATCGCTTCTCCAATCCCAGTACCAGCACCAGTTATAATTGCTACTTTCCCTTCTAAGCGCCTACTCACCTTTAAACCTCTCAACAAAGATCACCCTCCCTTTCACACTCTTTCAGACAGCTTTTGCTTACCTCTGTCTTGAGTAGGGTTACTCCCCTATATCTGAAGTCAGTTTCCAGAGTTAAATAGTACCGCTTGTAAAATTACAGCGTTTTTCAGGTAAGTAAGGTACACCCACAGAGAAACACGAGAAGCGCGTCCGCAAGTATTTTTAAATCGTGGAGGAAGCGCGGCGCGGGCGAAATTCCCTATTCCCTAAAGCCAAAAACTCTGTACCTGATCACAGAAGGAACTGTTGTATCTAAAAATTTTACCGAAAAATTGGGATTGAAGCCCCCTTATGACGGCGAGGATCTTAATTAGTCATCTATCTTATTGCATAATTAGTAAAGCTTTTATGTAATCTCAGTTACATATTTAGCCAGTCAGTTTTGCTAATGTATCGCTGGCTACAAGCATAATTACTTTGGTGTGAGGGGTAATGAAATTTTTGTTTGGCAAGTTATTACTAATTAATTCTGCGATCTTGTTTTCCTATTTATTTGCCTGTAATGCTACATTTGCAGAAGAAGTAGCTGGGAAAACAGTAGCAACTGTTAATCAAAATAGTATAGAAACTAACAGCACTGCTAATTCTTCACAATCTCCAGCTAGTGAACAAAGTGTATCTGCACAAGCTTCTCCGCAGCCAGAATCACAAATTGCTCAAACTACCCCACAAAGTGAGATTACACAATCTAATTCCGTTGAGAGCAACAATATAGAGCAAATCCAGCGATATAGCAACGAGCAACAAGACAATTTAGGTCAAGTCACCAACGTTTCCCAATTTCGAGATGTGCAACCTTCTGACTGGGCTTATGAAGCACTGTCTCGCGTTGTACAAACTTACGGATGTTTGCAAGGATATCCTGATGGTACATATCGCGGCAACAGGGCATTATCACGTTATGAATTTGCTGCTGGTTTAAACGCTTGTCTGAGACAAATTGAAGCTTTAATTTCCAGACAACCTCAACCGACGACTGGTGGTACTACTACTGGTGGTGTTTCCCCAAGTGATTTACAAGCACTGCAACGGCTAACTGAAGAGTTTCGCACAGAACTAGCAACTTTAGGTACACGAGTAGATAATTTAGAAGGTCGTACTGCTTTTATAGAACAACGTCAGTTTTCTACTACTACTAAATTAGTCGGTGAAGCAGTTTTTGCTCTTACTGATGGCTTAGGAAAAAACAACAACGTTGAAACCGTCTTACAAGATCGTGTGCGTATCGACTTCCAAACTAGCTTTACTGGTAAAGACGTATTACATACCCGTTTAGCAGCTAGTAATGCCAATCAAACGATGGTACCAGATATCGACATAGCTGGTGTACCAGGTGGTACGGGTGAAGGTACGCAAACTTTTAACCTAACTGGCGGTAGTGCTAACAACAACTTCGTACTTGACTGGTTAGGATACTACTTACCCCTGGGAGATAAGCTTCAGGCTTATGTTGCAGCTTATGGCGGTATACATAGCGATTACGTTCTTTCAACTGCTAACCCTTACTTAGAGGACTACACAGGTGGTAATGGCGCACTTTCCCATTTTGCTGAAGAAAATCCCATTTTTTCCATTGGTGGAGGTGCAGGGGCAGGACTCAGCTACAAACTTAGTAATGCTTTGGGTGTTAGTGTAGGTTATTTGGCTGGAGGTAATACCAGCGCAGCTAATCCTAATCCGGGCAATGGTTTATTGGATGGTGACTATGCTGCTTTAGCGCAACTCAACTTGAATCCAGGTGGCAGGTTTCAGGTAGGTTTAACTTATGTCAACAGCTATCATACCCTTGGTGGCCCGATCTTTAACCTTGGTGGCCCTTCAGGTCAAGGAAGGATTAGCGGTGGCTCAACAGGTACTGTTTATGCAAATAATCCAGGTACACTACTTGGTTTTTCTGACACACCAGTACAAGCAAATTCTTATGGTGCATCCGCTTCATTTCAACTTAGTCCCAGATTAGCAATTAATAGTTGGTTTAGTTACACCAAAGCAGATATCCTGGCTGTTGATAAAGCTGAGATTTGGAATTACGCAGTTGCTTTAGCTTTTCCTGATTTGGGTAAGAAGGGAAATCTTGGGGGTATTATCGTCGGTGCGGAACCTTATTTAGGAGGTTTCTCAAATAGCCCTGTACCAACTAATGATATTCCATTGCACATTGAGGGTTTTTACAGATATCAATTGACCGATAATGTCTCAATTACTCCTGGTGTGATTGTGTTGACGGCGCTTAATCAAAATCAAGCTAGCGATGATGTGATTATTGGAACTCTCAGAACTACATTCCGCTTTTAGATCTGATGCAGCAAAAGTTAGCTATAAGTTCAGATCTTTATAGCTTGCTAATGATAGCTTAAGACGGTTATAAGTTTTGGGTAGTTGTAGGTTTGGTAGAGCGTTGGCGTAACCTGCGCGGAGTGAATAACCCAACAAAATATCGAAAATGTTGGGTTTCGTTCCTCAACCTAACCTACACAATTTAAGGTTTTTAGAACTGTATTGAATAGCATTTTGGCAAGAATAAGTTATTATATATCTTCCAAAAGACTTAGCAATAAATAAATTTACTTACCTTTAAGTAGATTGTTGTAATTATCAACTCAGACCAATATAAATATATTGTCCTATTCAAGTTAAGTAGCTGATTAATTTAACTGCTAAAATATTTATCTGATGAACAACGAAACTTTAAAAACCCTTCTAGATAAAATTGCTGTAAATAATAGTGATCCCGATGCAGTTTTTTCAGCTTTAATGCCTGCTTTAACGGAGGCTTTGCAGTGCGATCGCACTTTCCTTTATTTACGTTATCCTGACACACGCATGGGTAAAGTGCCTTTCTGCTGGTGTCGCAATGCTGATATTCCTACTGTACTTGATGTTGATTGGAAACCAGAACCCTCATCTTTACCTGATGAAGATCCTATGTTTGCGGCTGCTTTGCGTACTGCACCATCTATATTTGTTGAAGATGTAGAAACAGCAAGCCCAGATG
>JBARVL010000081.1:0-5265 GCA_049646245.1 Crinalium sp.
TAAATTATCTTGTATGATCCCCATCGTTGCCAAAAATAAAATCTAGAAAGGTTAAAACCGCACGAGTCGCTTATATCTCAGGGAACCAAGCCACTGAGTTTTACGCTTACCGGATGTTCCTATAAACAACAATCAGATCGACTAGGGGAGGGAAAAACCCTTGGTCGCATCGGATTAAGTTTTTATGCTATAGGAGAATTTTATCAAGCTATCGAGTATTCGCAGCTAAGTTTAGAGATTGCACAAGAAATTGAAGACGGACGGTTGCAGGGGCAGGCGTTAGGGAATTTAGGTAATGCTTACCGCCATTTGGGTGATTATGAGCAAGCGATTGATTATGAACACAAAAGCTTGCGCTTGGGGCAGGAATTAGACGATCGCAGAACTCAAGTAGCAGCACTAAACAATTTGGGACTAGCTTATAAGGCTTTAGGGGATTATCTTAAGGCAATTGAGTATCAACAGCAGAGTTTAGCTGTTGTGCGAGAATTAGGCGATCTTTCTACAGAAGGACAAATTCTGAAAAACTTGGGCAATGCTTTCTATGCTCAGGGAGATTATGCTAAGGCTATTGATTATTATCAGCAGCGATTAGCGATCGCAAAACAAACTGGTGACTATCGCGTTGAGGGACAAATTCTGAGAAATTTGGCTAGTGCTTGTCATGCAATCGGTCAGTATGACCAAGCAATTGAGTATAGTGAGCAACGATTAGCGATCGCTCAATCTCATGGTGATAACAGAGCCGAAGAACAAGCACTAGGGAATTTAGCAGTGGCATACGAAGCCTTAAATGATTATATTAAGGCGATTGAATATTATGAACAGCGCATTGCTTTAGCACGAGTAATGCAGGATCATCGGGTGGAACACCAAGCACTGAGTTCTCTTAAAGTAGCTTGTTATGCGGTTGGAGACTATACAAAGGCGATGGAGTACGAATCTTAATTGTGTTGACATACATCGCTATGCAAAGCTGTAGCTAAAACTGCAATTATTGGTAAAAATAGCTAAAAAATCTTAATTTACCGGATTTTCCCGTAGGATGCTCTAGATTCACTCTTGCTTTTGGAGGATGCTATCACGGGTGATCCACGTTATCACAGATTCATAAGATAAATTTGTTAGTGTTAATCAACTTAAGAGAAGGCTTTGATAAGATGGGCAAGAGTGATTGACCGGAATTAATGGGTTCAGGTTCCCCGTCCTTTATTGCGTAGTGGAGGAGGGCTTTTTATTAGTTTAATTTTGAACTTAAGAATTGTTGAATTTTAGTTTTTATCCTGTTAGAATAATAGCATGAAAGCAAGATTTAAGTATCGAATTTATCCTACAGATCCACAAAAAAACGCCCTCGCTCAGTTGTTCGGGTGCGTCAGAACTGTATGGAATGATGCGTTAAATTTTTGCAGTGAATCTTATAAAAAGGGAGAGAAATACTGCGGGGAAACGGAACTACAAAAACGGTTTATTACCCAAGCTAAAAAAACTGAAAATAGAGAATGGTTGTCTCTTGTATCAAACATTCCTTTACAGCAATCTCTCAGAGATTTAGGGCTGGCTTACTCTAACTTTTTCAAATCTTGTAAGGGAGAAAGAAAGGGACAAAAGATCTGTCCGCCAAGATTAAAGAAACGTAAATCTAAACAGTCCGCTAAATTTACGATTGGTGGCTTTAAGGTACATCAACACAATGTTTATTTAGCTAAAATCGGCAAACTAAAAACTATTTGGAGTCGTCCTTTACCGTCTGAGCCATCAAGTGTCACTGTTATCAAAGATGCTGCGGATAGATACTTTTTAAGCTTCGTTGTTGAAATCAGTCCAGAAAAATTACCCGATCAAGGTATTGCTATTGGAATTGATTTAGGAATTACAGATTTTGCTACTTTTAGTAATGGTGAAAAAATCAAATCACCAAAACCATTAAAGAAACGTCTTAAAAAGCTACGTTCATTACAACGTAGGCTCTCCAAAAAAGTCAAAGGGAGTAAAAGGCGTGAAGTAGCGCGGAAAAAGGTAGCGAGATTACACGCGAAAATTTCTGATATTAGAACAGACTTTTTACATAAGTTATCAACCAAAGTTATTCGTGAGAATCAAACAATAGCTCTGGAAGATTTAAACGTTAGCGGACTGGTAAAAAACCGTAAATTGTCCCGTACTATTTCAGATTTAGGTTGGCGTAGTTTTAGGGCTATGCTTGAGGCTAAATCGGAAATATATGGCAGAGATTTACGGATAATTAACCGATGGGAGCCAACATCTCAAAAGTGTAGTTGTTGCGGTGAGAAAGGCGGTAAAAAAGAACTTTCAGTTAGAGAGTGGACTTGCCTTTTTTGCAATACTAAGCATGATCGAGATGTTAACGCTGCAACAAATATTTTAAAAGTCGCGGGCGGGCAGCCTGAGACTAAAAACGGACGTGGAGAAAAGGTAAGACTTTCTGTAAAGAAAGCACATTTCAATGAAACGTCAACCGCCTTGAAACCAGTTCAATTGAGCTTGTTCTAAGGAATCCCCGCAAAGTGATCGACGGGGACGGATGTCAAACCGCAATTGTACTTATCTATCTCGTGTAAACGAGAACATATCCCACTAACAAACTGAAAAGAAAATGAATACTACAGAACAACAGTATCAATCTGCCGAAACCACTTCCCCAGAGCCGATTACTAAGATAGACGTGACTCCTGCTCCTGGCGCTCTTACAGCACTACCTCCTGCTGATCAAAGCACAGATGAATGGCGCGAATGGGGAAAACAAGTTTCTCAAGTTTTGTCAGAACTTCCTGAGTATCTTGGTCAATTTTTTGATGACAACAAGCGAGCTATCATTAGCCTGGGTTTATTGTTTGCAGGCATTGTATCTCTAAAACTGACCTTAGCTATTCTCTCTGCAATTAATGATATTCCCCTACTAGCTCCAACGTTTGAATTAGTGGGAATTGGGTACACTGGTTGGTTTGTATATCGTTACTTACTCCAAGCTTCTACTCGTCAAGAGTTGTCCGAAGAAGTTAAAAACTTCAAAGCTGGAATTATGGGTGGCAACTCCCAAGCTTCCTAATAAACATTTTCAGAAATTCAAGGTGCATTATTTAGAACCGTTGTAGAGACAGAGACGTTGCATATAACGTCTCTGTCTCTACATTTGTTGAGTTAAACTTGCCTATGTGGGAAAACCCGCATAGGATTTTTCGTATTTTGTAAGTGATGAATATCGGAATTGTAGGTTTAGGGTTAATTGGCGGTTCGCTGGGTTTGGATTTACGGGCGCAAGGACACAAAGTTTTAGGAGTCAGTCGTAGAGATGACACTTGTCAACAGGCAATTACGCTTGGTGCGGTGGATGATGCGAGTGTTAATTTAAATATTTTGGCTGAGACTGATGTAGTTTTTATTTGTACTCCAATTGCTGCGATCGCACCGACAGTAGAGCAACTAATTCCTTATCTTACTCCAGAGACAATTATCACGGATGCTGGTTCAGTTAAAGCGCCTGTAGTCGAAGCAATTACACCGTTATGGGAAAACTTCGTAGGTGGACATCCGATGGCGGGTAAATCAGAAAGTGGTTTAGAAGTTGCACAAGCACAGTTATTTGCTGGAAAACCTTATGTATTAACGCCAGTAGAAACAACCCCTGTAGAGGCTGTTAAGACTGTAGAAGAAATAGTAAATTCGCTGGGTGTAAAAATTTCTTATTGTCGTCCCGAAGATCACGATCGCGCTGTTGCTTGGATTTCACATTTACCAGTAATGGTAAGTGGCAGTTTAATTGCAGCTTGTATGGGAGAAAGCGATCCGAATGTATTAGAGTTAGCACAAAAGCTTGCTAGTTCGGGGTTTCGGGATACCAGCCGTGTTGGGGGCGGTAATCCAGAATTGGGTTTAATGATGGCACGTTACAATCAAGAGGCTTTAGTGCGATCGCTACACCAATATCGCCAAACTCTCGATCAGTTGATTGTCAAGATTGAGCAAGCAGATTGGAACAATTTAGAGGAACACTTCAAAAAGACACAGCAAGCACGACCTAAATTTAACTTAAAAATAAAATGAGTTGGCATAATATTTTCCCTAGCAATTTAAAGAAATTATTTGAATAAATCGCTGAATCGTAGCCGGATTTGGGTAGCTGCATCTTGCTGGCAAGAGATATCTAGCGAGCAAGATGTTCGCACTCCTGTACATCATAAATATGAAAACTGCTATATTTAAGAATCTTATTAATACAACTAACTCTATAAATATACCTATGGATATAAATGTCATGCTCAAGCAACAAAGCTGCCACAAGAACGTCATAAATCCGGTCTACATTAGTAAAGTGTGAGTATTCATAAGTTGTAGTAACTAATTTTTGTATAAAGTCAATTAGTCAGTCTAAACCATTGATAAATCTAGCAGCATCCTAACTAACGGTCGCTGTTTTCTAACATAGTATTGTCGTCAACTCATTTATTGTGTAGGTTTTTTAAATGCCAAATCAACAACGTGATTTAAATCGTAATTCAGAACCAATTAATCCTATTTACTCAAACGCTTCAGACTTGCCATCCCATAAACCAGCTACTGCTTGGCAAAAGGGGGCAACATATCTTTCCCTAGTGTTACTCGGTGCTGGTGCTTCTTTGACAGGCAGTTATTTGGCATCAAACAATCAGCAAGCAATAGAAGCGTCTAAGTCTTATATAACTCCTGCCGCAGTTGCTCAAACTGCTCCTATCCCACAACCAAATAGAACACAAGGCAACTTTGTAACAGATGTTGTAGACAGAGTGGGACCTGCTGTAGTGCGAATAAATGCTTCTAGAACTGTAACCAGTCAGGTACCGGATGCGTTTAACGATCCTTTCTTCCGTCGCTTCTTTGGTTCTAGAGTACCTATGGAACCAGATACAAGAGTTGAAAGAGGTACTGGATCTGGCTTTATTATCAGTTCAAATGGTCAAATTTTGACTAATGCCCATGTGGTTGCTGGTGCGGATACAGTTTCTGTAACGCTCAAAGATGGTCGTAGTATGGAAGGCAAGGTTTTGGGTGTAGATCCAGTGACAGATGTTGCTGTGATTAAAATTAACGGGAACAATTTACCAGCAGTTAGATTAGGTAATTCTGAGCAACTGAAACCAGGAGAATGGGCGATCGCTATTGGTAATCCACTAGGCTTAGATAATACCGTGACTACGGGTATTATTAGCGCCACAGGTCGTACAAGTAGCCAAGTCGGTGTTCCAGATAAGCGAGTTAGCTTTATTC
>JBARVL010000082.1:0-16303 GCA_049646245.1 Crinalium sp.
ATCCTGGCATATTTATTTCTTCCATAAGTTGACTAACTTTGGGATCGTAACTAATGGCAAAACATTTACATTCATGGGCTGCTGCCATAATTAAAGCGTGATAGCGCATCCCAATAGTCATTTCCACTCCTTGAAACAATCCTTTTAATTCTCTAGGATCTTCCAAACAAAAAATGTGATTAGCACCACGAAGTTGAGATTGAATTGATTGAGCAAGGGCGAGATCGCTTGAAGGCTGAAAAGGTACAAGTAATATAGTTGTTTCTGTAGCTGTTTGAAAGTCAACTAAAGCACGAGTCAAGCACTCTATGCGTTCTGGAGTTAGTTGAGGATGCGATCGCAGTGCTACCGCTACTCTAGGTGCAGGTAAATCCCAAAGATTTTCTACCGGACTTGGTTCTAAATTCCACACAGGATCGGGAGCCATCATACAAGAAATGCCCCATTCTTGTAACAAGAAAGCTGAGGCGCGATCGCGTACTGTAATCGCTGTACAACCGCCAAATGCCCGTTTTGCTACCCAATTAGTTACAGGGCTATTCAAGGGACCAATACCTTGCGCTAATGCAATTGTTTTTAATCCCAGTCGCTCCGCCATTCCCATTAATCCACCGTAGTAGATCGGGTTACGCAGACTGGTAGCATCTTGCATTAAACTACCGCCACCCATAATTAAGGCATCACAGGAACGTAATGCTTGCCAAACTTGCATAGCATCCATGCGATCGCAGGATTCTACTTGATAGCGATCGCGTGTTTCTTGAGGGTTCCCAGAAAGAACTAAAGGAGTTACATTCTCAGGTAACATTTGCAACACCGATGCCAGCAAAGCTTCATCGCCACCATTACCTTTGCCGTAATACCCGCACAAACCTGCTTTAATCTGTCCCATTTTATCAATTTACCAGCTTTAGCGATTTTCCAAAAACTGTTGAACGGTCAAAATATTAATACCTTGGAACGGATTTAGCACCAGTAAGTCATCGTCTCCAGTGATAATATACTCGGCATTACCGCTTACTGCTAATTCTAAAAATTTATTATCTTTCTCGTCTCTACAGTCGTTTATTGATTCATCTGGCTCTATAAATTGAGCGGTTTGTGCTAAATTTTTCAAAAATTCTTCACGTCTAGCTATAGTAATATAGCGATTAAATTTGGGACGGGATAAAACGGCTTCTAGCTCTAGAAAAACCGAACTAGATAGTAATAAAACTCCTAAATTTTGGACTTTATCTAGTGCCTGACGTGGTTTGCTTTGACTAAATAATAATGAACTGACTAGCACGTTGGTATCAATAACAAACCTCGGCTCATTCATTGTCATTTAAAATTGACTCTAAAATTTCAGGGGTTAACCCTTTAGCTTGGGCTTCGGTGCTAATTGCATCCATTGTGTTTCTTAGAGTTGTAACCGCATCTCGCCTTTGAGTTGCTAATTGCGATCGCATGATAGCAGCAATCTTTAGCTGTACTTGTTCGCGTTCTGCTTCTGTTGCACGGCGGTATGCTTGTGCTACTTCTGGCGGAACTTTGATAATTATTTCTTCTTGGATACTCATTGCTGGGTGATTTTTAACAATCTTTGATTTTAATGGTATCTCTAGCCGTTCGTCAGTTTATAGTTCACCATGAGGTTTATTAGTCATCAGCGATCAGTTAACTTAAATTTATGCACGATCTTTCAATACCTACTTGGATTATTCATGTATCTAGCGTTATCGAGTGGATTGCCGCCATCTGGTTAATCTGGACTTATGGTGAAGTTAGCAATAATCGCTCATGGAGGGCTTTATCCTTCGCTATGCTACCAGCCTTGGTTAGCGCCATGTGTGCTTGCACTTGGCACTTTTTTTATAATAATCTTTCTTTAGAGTGGCTGGTTACACTCCAAGCTAGTATGACTGTTGTGGGTAACTTCACCCTTTGTCTTGCTGGTTGGTGGATTTGGCGTTCCTCAAAGTTGGCTAACTCAGTCAGTAGTGATGAATAGATATCGTCGCCTTCGTCAAAGTTTGGTTAATTAACCACAGATGAAAGACAGATAAACACAGATGCACACAGATGTAAGAATTAATTCCTCTTTGGTGTTAATAAGGGGGGTAGGTTCATAATTTGAATTTTGTTGACCTATTAATCAGTAATAATTAAGTAATGATTCCCAAAGAAAGTTTGTTTGTTATCTCCCTGTTTCCTTATTTAGGATTTCTGTGGTTTATCACCCAATCTAAGCAAATGCCTCGTTTAGCGTTGATTGGGTTTTACATGACTTTAGTTTTTGTTGGCGTTACCATTCCCGCAGGGATTTATGCGAAAGTCGCTTATGGTGAATCTTTAGCCAATATAGATTGGCTACATGGTGGCGCTGAATTTTTCTTAACACTCTCAAATATTTTAGTTGTGTTAGGCTTTCGGCAGGCAATAATTCAAAGTAGGCAAGCTTCTCCACAAAAAATCAAGGATGTATGATGTATTGTCTAAATCCCAACTGCCCAACACCACAAAATCCTCAAAATACCAAGTTTTGTCTCAGTTGTGGTTTTAAGTTATTACTTAGAGAACGATACCGCGCTATTAAACCTATTGGACAAGGTGGTTTTGGGAGAACTTTTTTAGCTGTAGATGAAGATAAACCTTCAAAACCGCCTTGTGTAATTAAGCAATTTTACCCGCAAGCGCAAGGAACCAGCACTGTCCAGAAGGCAACTGAGTTATTTAATCAAGAAGCAGTACGCTTAGACGAATTAGGTAGACATCCCCAAATTCCTGAACTGTTGGCATATTTTACTCAAGATGACCGACAGTATTTGGTGCAACAGTTTATTGATGGGCAGAATTTAGCCGAAGAACTTGCTGAAAATGGTGCGTTTAATGAAGCGCAAATTAGGCAACTATTAAATGATTTATTGCAAGTACTACAATTTGTCCATCAACGGCAAGTAATTCACCGAGATATTAAGCCAGAAAATATTATTAGAAACAAGAGCGATCGCAAATTATTTTTAGTCGATTTTGGAGCCTCAAAAATTGTCACTAATACTTCTTTGTATCAGCAAGGAACCAGTATTGGCAGCCCTGAATATGTCGCACCAGAACAAGTAAGAGGACAAGCTACTTTTGCTAGTGATATTTATAGTTTAGGCGCTACCTGTATTCATTTATTAACCCAAATTTCTCCCTTTGATTTATATGACATTAATGAAGATGCTTGGGTGTGGCAACAATACTTAACATCAAATGTTAATCCTGACTTAGGTAAAATTTTAAATAAAATGCTGGAAAGTGTTCCCAGCCGTCGTTATCAATCAGTTGATGAAGTTCTAAAAGATTTTAACAAAATACAAAACGTTCAAATAAATCCTCTGCCCGCCGCGCCACCGCCAAAACCTCCTTCACCACAACCTAATCCGCAAGTCTTTAAACCAGCTTCTAAAGCAAAAAGCTCAATTGATGATGAATTAGCAGAAGTTTCATCTCAATTTCTTAGCCCTCCACCAGCAACTAATAAAAATCAACCATCAGCTTCTCCCAAACCTGCTACTCCTAGCCCTGCTAAGTCTAAAAGTCAGGTTGATCTTGAATTAGAAGATTTAAAATCTGAATTTCTTGGTTATAAAAATCCCAATAATAATAATAGTTAAATTAGAGCATAAGTAGAGGTATCTAAAAAACGTAAGATGTAATGGTGTAGGTTGGGTTGAGGTACGAAAACCAACAGCCACTTTTTCACCCACACCCTAAAAGGGTGGGGAACCATACAAACAAAGCCCGCGCAGGCGGGCGTATGCCTTAAGCGCCCTGGCAGTTGCTGAGAGCATGGTATTATTCAAAGTCCCCCTTTTTAAGGGGGATTTAGGGGGATCTCTTTTTAAATCCTGTATTTATACTTACAGCAAAGTTAAACTTGATGAAATACAAAAATACCCCATCGCGTCATCAGCGCAGACTCCCCTAGATCAAGGGATAAATTAAAAAGATAGCAATTTTAAGTTTAATTATGTTGACATTTTGAGATTGATCAACTCAATCTGTCAGGTAATAATAAATAGTAAAAATATTACAGAGCTAGTCAACAAAGTAAAAAATAAAGCTCTTTCTAGTTTACGGCAGAGAAATCCTAGCAAAAAAACCGTACCGCCAAATAGCAGAAGTGAAACAGCTTGCACTAAATTTTGCAAATTATGAGCAATGAGGGGATCTGAGGGATCTACAGACATATTGGAGTTTTCCTCCGAAACTTATAAATCTTAACATAATCGTTAAGTCACCTTAATTCATCTAACTTTTGTCATATGTACTTGAGTAAAGATACTTATTACTATAGTAATAAGTACTTTTACTTAAAAAGAATTGCTAACGGGTATAACTTTGTTTGTCTTAAGTTCCGCCATAAACCCAGCACTTTTTAACCTTTCTAAAGCACCTTCTTTATCTTGCACCCAAAATTGATTCCCAAAGCGAACATATTGATAAGTATCTCGATCAACTACCATGCCTAAAACCGGAACTTTGGCAGTTAATTTTTCACCTGAGTAGTCTTGTAACATTGCTTTTAAGTTCTTTAGATCTCCTTCATTCTTGATTTTCGCTGGGGTCAGTTGGATCATCACAAAATAACCCGTTTCAACCTCAAATTCATTTATTGAATTATTTTGGTTTTGTGAAGGCTCTTTTACTAACTCATCAATAGATTTAGCCTCTTCAACAATTAACTGAATTTCCTCCTCTCGCTTACTTGCTTTACCCTTCAGCAGTAGCGGAGTATTTGCTACCAGTAAATCTTTGATTTTTTCATAAGTCTCAGAAAATACTACAGCAGGAGCTTGTTGACCTTCAATATCTGATAGTTTTAAGATAGCCATTGGGCGATTATCTTTTTTCGTCATCACTTGTTTAATTTCTGCCAAGATGACAACCACATTAAGATCTTTATTTCTTAAATTCTGTCCTAAATCGCTGAGATTAACCAAGTTAATTCCCCGACTCTTAGCAATGTTGATGGCATCTTTAAGGGGATGCTCTGACACATAAAATCCGAGTAGTTCTTGCTCAAATTGCAACTTGTCTTTCTGGGAAAAATCTTCTATTGCTTTGGCTGTTGGTGCAGATTCAAAGCCATTATCAGTTGTACTTAAGCCCAATAAATCAAACAGATTTCCTTGACCAATTTGTTTGTCTTTCGCTCGACCTTGCGCCCAAGTAATAATCAATTTTAAATCTTCAACTAATTGTTGCCTATTCTTATTAATTTTATCGAAAGCGCCACATTTAATTAAAGCTTCTAAAGTTGAACTTTTGACGGCAGAAAGATTAACGCGATCGCACAAATCTGCTAAAGATTTAAACGCCCTCTCTTTTCGAGCCATTAAAATATTTTGAATTGCTGCTTCGCCAACACTTTTTACTGCCGATAATCCAAACAATATCTTTCCGTTACTAGGCGTAAAATTTACTTCAGAACGATTAATGTCCGGCGGTTCAATCTTAATACTTAACGTTTTTTCACAGTTATTTAAGTATTTCGCTACCTTATCTTGATCGCCACTATTAGCTGTTAGTAGCGCCGCCATGTATTCAACTTTATAATTAGCTTTTAAAAAGGCGGTTTGATAAGTTACATAAGCATAAGCGGTAGAATGGGATTTATTAAAGCAATATTCCGCAAATTTCACCATTTGCTCAAATAAATCTTCCGCAATTTTTGATTGCACTCCATTTTTAGCAGCACCATTAATAAAATTCTCCCTTTGCTTCTCCATTTCTGATGCTTTTTTCTTGCCCATCGCCCGCCTTAATAAGTCAGCTTGACCTAAAGAATAGCCAGCTAAATCTTGAGCAATTTTCATAATTTGCTCTTGATAAACAAGTACGGCGTAAGTTTCTTGTAAAATCGGTTCTAATGCTGGATGTTCGTATTTTATATCCTCTCTGCCATGCTTACGGTCAATAAATTTAGGAATCAGTCCAGCATCTAAAGGTCCTGGTCGATAAAGGGCTAAAATTGAAGAAATATCTTCTATGCTTGAAGGTTTTAACTTGGCTACTACATCAAGCATTCCTGAAGATTCTAATTGGAATATTCCTTCTAAATCTCCAGCTTCTAGCAGTTTATAAGTAGTATCAACATCTTTAGTACGTTTCTTTACATCCCCTTTGGATAAAATTTCATGTGACTTTCTTTCCTCAGCAATGATATCATCTGGGGTGATGGAATGCCCTTGGCTTTGCTTAATTAAATCCAGAGTATTTTGAATGATAGTGAGATTTCTCAACCCCAAGAAATCCATTTTTAATAAACCCAGTGATTCCAAATCTTCCATGAAATATTGAGTAATCACTGAACCATCATTATTTTTTTGCAATGGTACAATTTCATCTAATGGCTGGGCAGAAATTACGACTCCAGCAGCGTGTACGCCAAAGGTTTTGTTAGTACCTTCAATTCGCATCGCCATATCTACCCAGTCACGGACTTTGACGATACTTTCGGAACTATCAGGTTTGATAATTTTTACTTCGTCATTTTCATATTTTTCTTTAAATTCCGGTGCGGGTGTATCCTGAGAAATCATTACTTTTAACTTAGTAGGTTTCCCACGCACTACGGGAATTAATTTCGCCATTTTGTCAGATTCCCCATAAGGAATATTTAATACTCTGGCGACATCTTTTAATACTGATTTAGAAGTTAGTCGGTTAAAGGTAATAATTTGGGCAACTCTTTCTGCACCATATTTTTCTGTGACGTATTTAATTACATCGTCTCGTCTTTCAATACAGAAATCTGTATCAATATCTGGCATAGATTTCCGTTCTGGGTTTAAGAATCGCTCAAATAGTAACCCATGATGAACTGGATCGATATTAGTAATTCTCAAGGCATAAGCAACTAAAGAACCAGCCGCGCTACCTCTTCCAGGTCCTACGGGAATATTATTATCTCTAGCATATTTAATGTAATCCCATACTACTAAAAAGTAGGTGGAAAAACCCATGCGCTGAAGCATTTTTAGTTCATATTCGAGACGTTCCCGATAGATGGGATCGAGTTCTGTATAACTTTTAGTATTAAAGCGTTCTTGTAGTCCTGCTTTGGCAATTTGTTCTACAAAAGTATCGGCGGTATGATCTGGGGGAACGGGATAGTCAGGAAGACGAGGTTCGTCGAAAATATCGTATGATTTTACTTTATCAGCAACTTCTACGGTGTTGGCGATCGCATCAGCAATTACATCATCAGGTAAATGATCTCGGAATAGTTGCGCCATTTCTTTTGCGGACTTGAGATATTCAGTTCCGCTATAGCGCATTCGCTTATCATCAACTATTAATTTGCCTGTTTGAATGCACAATAAGGCATCATGCGCTTCTACGTCATAACAAGAAGTAAAATGAGAATCATTAGTTGCAACAATTTTAATTCCTAATTCTTTGGCAATTTTAACAATTTCAACATTGACAACCCGATCTTCTTGAGATCCGTGATCTTGAATTTCTAAATAATAATCATCACCAAATACATCTTTATACCATTGGGCAACTTGACGAGCAATATCAAGTCTACCCTGCATAATTGCTTGAGGAATTTCACCACCTAAACAAGCGCTGGTGACAATCAAACCTTCGTGATATTGTTTGAGTAATTCTTTATTTATACAAGGACGAGCAAAGATACCTTTACCTTGCATTCCTTTGAGGTGAGAAATAGTTGTTAACTTAACTAAATTTTTATAACCTTGAGTGTTTTTTGCTAAAACGACTTGATGATATTTTTTACAACGTTTTTTTTCTTCAATATCGCCGTTAATAACATACATTTCATTGCCAATAATTGCCTTAACATTTTTGTTGCGACAGATTTTGATTAACTCTACAGCGCCATACATCACGCCGTGATCTGTGAGTGCGATCGCCTTCATCCCTAATTCTTTAGCTTTATCTACTAGCGCGTCTAGTTGACTAGCACCATCAAGCAAGCTGTAATCACTGTGTATGTGTAAACCAACAAAATCCATAATTATTCCTTGAGTAGGTTATTTAGATTTAAGTAAAATTGCATTTATACTGATATTTTATCATATAAAATATTTGTTATTAATTCTAGGGTTTTTTATTGCAGATGGGCAACGGATGGTTGATCGCTACTAACTTGTATTTTCCGGTATTAAAGAAACGGATGGGTGATCGCACATTCTTTAAATCATCCGTCGTATTTTTGATAAAAATCGTTAATTTCTTTAAATTATCTGTTGCAATAGACGCAGATTACGCAGATGTTTTTAATAATTTTATTGGTTAGGACTACTAGGTTTATTAGCCATTAATCATTTAGCAGTGTTAATGATTAATGACTAATTAGTAAAAAAAGATAACTTTAACTTAGCGTAGGCATCTTTTTATGCCATTCAGTCGATTGCTCGTAAGCATAAGCTACTTGCAATAGTAAATCTTCCCGCAACGCCTTGCTAATCATTTGCATCCCAATAGGTAGCCCTTGCTGATCAAATCCACAAGGTATACTCAAACCTGGCAAACCAGCTAAATTAACTGGTATAGTCATCAAATCTGAGAGATACATACTTAAAGGATCGGATGTTTTTTCTCCAGCTTTAAAAGCAGTAGTAGGAGAAGTTGGACTGACTAAAATATCTACCTTTTCAAATGCCCGATCAAAGTCTTCTTTAATTAAAGTACGGACTTTTTGCGCTTTGAGGTAATAAGCATCGTAGTAACCCGCAGATAGTGCATAAGTACCCAACATAATTCGACGCTTGACTTCTGCACCAAAACCTTGAGCGCGAGTATTGGTATACATAGACAAAAGATTGTCTTTATCTGTTGCTCGGAAACCATACTTAACGCCATCATAACGGGCTAAATTTGCCGAAGCTTCTGAGGGTGCAATGACGTAGTAGGTGGGTAAACCGTAGCGGAAGCGGGGGCAAGAAATTATATGAATTTCTGCTCCTAATTGTTGTAGTTGATCAATTGCTTTAGTTACTGCTGCTTCAACTACTGAGTCTAAACCTTCGCCAAAGGTTTCTTTTATTACGCCGATTCTGAGAGTACTTTTAGGTCTAAAATTTGGCTTAAGTAATTGGGCGTAATCGGGGATATCAACCTTGAGACTGGTGGAGTCTTTAGGATCGTAACCTGCGATCGCACCTAATAAAATGGCAGTATCTTCTACACTGCGCCCAAATGGACCAATTTGATCCAAGGAAGACGCATAAGCAACTAACCCAAAACGGGAAACCAACCCATAAGTCGGTTTCAACCCCACCACCCCACAAAAAGACGCTGGTTGACGGATAGAACCCCCTGTATCCGAACCCAGGGAAACAACACACTCTTCTGCTGCTACTGCTGCTGCTGAACCTCCAGAGGAACCCCCAGGAACGCGCTCTAAATCCCAAGGGTTAGCTGTAACTTGATAAGCCGAGTTCTCAGTAGAACTTCCCATTGCGAACTCATCAAGATTGGTTTTACCTAAAATTACTGCACCTGCATCTATGAGTTTTTGCGATACCGTTGACTCATAAGGTGGGACAAAATTTTCTAAAATTTTGGAGCCGCAAGTGGTAGTAATTCCCTTAGTACACATATTGTCTTTAACAGCAATAGGTATACCAGCTAATAAATTAATTTCTTCACCAGCAGCAATTTTGGCATCCACTTGGCGAGCTTGTTCTAGAGCGATTTCTGGCGTTATACACAAAAAACTGTGTAATTTCGGCTCTAGTGCTTGAATGCGATCGAGGGCTTCAGTAGTAATTTCTACAGATGAACGCTCTTTAGTGATGAGTTGTTGGTGCAACTCGCGGATGGATGCCATGCAGTAACCTCTTTTACAATTAACAATTAACAATTATCAATGATCAATTACTTTACGACTGAAGTTGGGAGGTAAGCTTTCAGCCGTCAGCTTATGATAGTAATGCTTTGTTTATAGCTGATGACTTCATCCAGATGCGACAACACGGGCATTCTTTATGCGAGACTAGGGCGTGCTTTCAAACCCTTCGATCCCCCCTTGCAGAGGTTAAAAAGGGGGGAGAATCAAATCAAAGTCCCCCTTAAAAAGGGGGATTTAGGGGGATCTCACCGACAGAAACAAAGCTAATAAAGTTTGAAAACACACCCTAGCAGCCAAGTTTTCGAGCGATGAAGCTGACGGCTGACGGCTGAATGGTTATGTTGGGAAATTAAAATAATGAATGATTTTGTTACCTAGTCTCACTAAAGGTGCTGGGCAAGTAAGTTAGAAATTGTTAATTGTTAATTGGTAATTGGTAATTGTATTTATGTTTGTAATTAAATTTGGGGCGATCGCGCGGACATTTACTGCAAAGTCGGCATTACAACTAGCAGCTACATTGAGTTTATGTGTTGTCATGCTTAGTTACTCGCTTCCTGCTCAGGCAGCTAGTAAAATTAATCCAAAATTGGAAGAACAAGTTTTACAAATTATCCGCCAACACCCAGAAGTAGTTATTGAGTCTGTACAAGCATATCAACAGCAACAACAACAGCAAGTACAACAGGCGCAACAGGCATTTGTCCAAGATTTAAAAACGAATCCTCAAAAAATTATTGGTCAATCTCCGACAACTGGAGCAAATGAGCAAAAAATTGTGCTGATTGAGTTTTCAGATTTTCAATGCCCTTATTGTGCCGAGGCTCATAAAACGCTGAAGCAGTTTATGGCACAACATCAAGATGAAGTTAAATTAGTTTATAAACATTTCCCTTTAACTACCGTTCATGCTGAAGCATTAGTTGCTGCTAAAGCTGCTTGGGCTGCTAATCAACAAGGGAAGTTTTGGCAGTACGAAGACGAACTTTTTAGCAACCAAGATAAATTAGGTGAGGAGTTTTATCTAGCTACTGCCCAAAAGTTGGATTTAGATTTAGAGAAGTTTAATAGCGATCGCAACACGGCTTTATTATCCATTCAGCAAGATATGCAGTTAGGACAACAATTAGGGCTTTCTGGCACTCCCTTCTTTTTAATGTTTCCTACAGGTAATTCTGAAGCTGAGGGCAAAGTCTTCTCTGGTGCTGTGCAGCTATCCGATTTAGAGAAAATATTTGCCACTCTTAATTAAATGTAGATAAATCTCAAAACGCGCTTCGTGTTTCGCCCAAGTCAAGCGCCGGATCTTGCTCATGTCCCGCCACCTTCATCGCACGTTGGTAGTGAGGGCGATCGCTAATTCTCGTCAGCCACGCCTTAATATTTGGACGGTTATCCAGACCAACATTATAGAATCCCTTCATCGTTCCGAAGGGGAAGTGCATGATAATATCGGCGGCTGTGAACTCAGTCCCAGCAAAGTAAGTCGCCCTCGATAGGCGATCTTCAACAAGGAGCAAGTGGCGCTCCAGGCGCTCTTTTAAGGCGGACAGTAGCCCAGAATTGCTACCTGGTTCCGCAGCCATACCCGCGATCCAGTTCATAGTGATCTGTGTCATTAAGCTGCTGTTCGCGTAGTGCAACCAGTATAGGTAGTCAGGATACTGCGGTGAGGTGACGGGAACAGTAAGCCGCCCATTCCCATAGCGGGCTAATACGTACTCAATGATCGCGCCTGACTCTGCCAGCACGATCTCATCATCACAAAGCACTGGCGCACTACCGAGTGGATGAACAGATCGCAGTTCAACCGGAGCAAACTGTGTGACACGATCGCGTTGGTAAACACGCAGTTCATAGGGTAACTCTAGTTCCTCTAGTAGCCAGATGATCCGCTCGGACTGGGAAAAGTTGAGATGGTGGAGTGTAAGCATACGTCGCTAACTGCTATAAATTGATAATTGATTATTGTTAATTGTTAATTGATTTAGGTGATAGCTGTAAATCTTAACGTAAACATTCAGGGAAAAGGCTTTCCCATCCTTTGCTTGCATGGACATCCTGGTTCAGGTAGCAGTATGTCTGTGTTTACTAATCACCTCTCCAAGCGGTTCAGAACTATTGCGCCTGATTTGCGGGGATATGGTAGCAGCCGTACTGGGCAAGATTTTTCGATGACCGACCATTTAATTGATTTGGAAGCACTTTTAGACCGCCTTCAGATTGAAAAATGCTTAGTCTTGGGATGGTCGTTGGGAGGAATTATGGCGATGGAATTAGCCCTAAAATTTCCCAAACGAGTTACAGGATTAATTTTAATTGCTACTGCTGCCCGTCCCAGAGGCAATCATCCACCGATAAGCTGGCAAGATAATTTTTATACAGGGTTAGCTTCAATTGTCAATCGGATTACCCCAGGTTGGCAGTGGAATATAGATAACTTAGGGAAGCGATCGCTCTACCGCTACCTTATTCAACAACACACCCCCCAAGCTTATCAATATCTCGCTCTAGAGGCAATGTCAGCTTATCTCCAAACCTCTACTGCTGCCACCAAAGCACTTAATCAGGCACTCCAATCTGGCTACAATCGACTAGCAGATCTTCAGCAAATTGAATGTCCCTGCTTAGTTCTCGCGGGCGCAAATGACCGCCATATCACTCCTGAGTCCAGCTTAGAAACATCTCAAAACATTAAAGATAGCCAGTGGCAATGCTATCCCAATACCGCTCACTTGTTTCCTTGGGAAATTCCTGAGCAAGTAATTAGAGACATTGACCACTGGCTAGACGAACACCCGCAACTAACCAGAACTTATTTCGATATCCCCCTAAATCCCCCTTAAATTGGGGGACGCATGAATTCCCCCCTTTTTAAGGGGGGCTAGGGGGGATCTAGGCTTCCAGCGTAGCTTTAGTTTTAAAGGTTCGTTACCTATAACTTTTGTAGAGACGTTGTATACAACGTCTCTACAAAAGTTAAGAAACTTGACCGCTAAGATATGACTGTTGATCGCGGTCAAAACGCTCCCCCAAATCGTCTGCAATAGTGAGATTCTCAGGTTTACACCGCAAAATGTTAAAGCTAATACCCTGCGCTCCTTCATTTTGCAAATCTTCAAGATACCCAGCTTTAGCCGCAGTAGCTTCCTTAGTACTCAAGAAAGGTCCGAAATAGTAGGTGCAGCGAGGGTGCTGGGTAACAATCTCAATCCACCAAGCGAATCCAAAAAACTGGCAGATGTTAATTAAGGCTTCTTTGATTTTCATAGTTGTTTTAGGGGATGCAACGTGGTATTAAACTGCATAGATCTTTACAATTTTTTATACTCCGTCATGTTCATTTTTTAAAGTATTTTTTGGCAGAGAATGTACTTGTAGCCGATTTGACCAACGCTGGCGATAAACTTCGTACAACGACATTGCTGCTGCTACTGAGGCATTTAGGCTAGGGGTTTTTCCTTGCAAGGGAATTGAAACTAGGAAGTCGCAAGCTTTTTGTGTCAGCAAACCCAATCCTTCACCTTCAGAACCAATTACTAATACTACTGGACCTTTGAATTCAACTGTGTGTAGTAGTTTACCGGAATTGGCAACAGTGCCATAAATCCAAAATCCTGCTGCTTTTAATTCTTCTAAGGCGCGGCTGAGGTTGACAACTCTAGCTACGGGAAAAGTTTCTAAAGCGCCAGCACCGACTTTCATCACGGTAGAAGTTACACCAGCCGCGCGGCGTTGAGGAATTACTAATCCTTGAGCGCCTACAGCTTCGGCTGTCCGAATAATTGCGCCTAAGTTATGAGGATCACTGATGCTATCTGCTACCAAGATGACAGGTTGCTCACTAACAGCTTTAGCTTGTTCAATTAAATCGGTTAATTCGATGTAATCGTATGGTGAAACTTGGGCTGCTATCCCTTGATGATTGCCTCCGTTGGTAATTTGGCTCAAACGTCGAGCCTCTACTTCATCAATCACAGTTCCATTAGCTTTAGCTTGCAATATTAATGAATGGAACTGGGGATCGTAACGTAACTTGGTCAGTAGCCAAATTCTGTTGATTTGTCGCTGATTTTCTAAAGCAGCTAAGACGGGATGACGACCATAAATCATGTCGTTATCTTGTTCTAATAACGTACCCGCAGGTTCAAGGACATCTTGACCAGAACCTACAGGGTTGTCAATTTTACGCTTGATATAATCCCGTTTGTTGCCGCGTTCATTTTCATCCCTAGAGTATGCTGGGACAGATTTAGCACTGTCACGGCGACCAAAGGGCGGCTTACCTGGTTTGTCAAAAGTACGTTTTTTCCTGTAATCAGTGTCACTATCGTTTTTATAGCTAGACACAGGTTTTGTGCGATCGCCACGTGAGCGAACTGGTTTAACTTCAGGTGAGAAGCTTTCTTCTTGATATCTCGACACAGGTTTAGTGCGATCGCCACGAGAGCGAACTGGTTTAACATCAGGTGAGAAACTTTCTTCTTGATATCTCGACACAGGTTTACTGCGATCGCCACGTGAGCGAACTGGTTTAACATCAGGAGAGAAGCTTTCTTCTTGATATCTCGACACAGGCTTACTGCGATCGCCACGAGAGCGAACTGGTTTAACATCAGGTGAGAAACTTTCGTCTTGATATCTAGAGGCAGGTTTACTGCGTTCACTGCGAATGCGAACTGGTTTACCTTTACTTGGTTTACCCGCAGAAGGCACGGTGTCGTCTTGATATCTAGACACAGGTTTACTGCGATCGCCACGTGCGCGGACTGGCTTACCTTTACTGGGTTTACCCACAGGAGGCAACCGACGGTCTTTATTACTCATGTTTTAATACTTACTGTTGCTGGGTTTGAATCTAGTTGTAACAGTGCTAATAGCTCAGTTAAACGCTGGGTATCAGTTAGGTAAAGATAACCTACTAACGCTTCAAAACTGGTAGCTTGCTGATAAATTTTGGGATCAAGTCGTTTAGGACATCCACTGGCTGCGTTACGACCACGACGGACAATATCTAATTCTTTTGTAGTAAGTTGAGGTTCAAGCGATCGCAAATGATCTGCTTGGGTTTCGGCTCGCACTTGAGACACTACTTGATGATGATAGCTTTGCGAAGTCTTCGGTGGCAGCAAATAACAGGTGCGGATATACAATTCGTAAACAGCATCTCCCAAATATGCTAACGCGGTTGGTGAAAGCTGCTGTATTTGGGGCAATGAATCACTGCTTGCACTTAGCCCATTAAAACCTAATTCCGCCCACAAGAGCGTTGATTTAGTTGCTGGGTCATTTGAATATCCGCCCTCCTTTCTCTTCAACCCTTTGCCCTACCTTACATATAGCGGTCAGTCGTCAGCTATCAGCAGTCAGCTTTAATCATGCGCCTTTTTTACCAAAGGTTTCAGCAATTTAAAATGTCCTAACCTCTCTGGCTACTGCTATAACTAAAATTTTAGCGTTACCTGCCCAATAGTGCCGGGAAAAAGCCGAATAAACAAGCTATCCAGTTACAACCGGATAGCTTGTTTATCTATAGTCGATTTTTTAAGTCTGCGCGATCTTCTCTAGAGCGGTTTCAACTGAAGGCTGCAATGAGAGAAACTGTTCTAAGCGAACCAGCTTAACCGTCTGCGTCACACGGGCATTGCTGACTATTTGCAAACTTCCCTCGACACTTTGCGCCTTTTTTACTAACTGCACTAGAGCGCCCAAACCAGAGCTATCAACAAAATCTATCTTAGAAAGATCCAAGACAATATGCTTCGGGCCATCCTCAATATACTTGCCGACCACCTTCCGAAATGTAGGCTCACTGAAGGCATCTAACAAGCCTGTGAGGCGGAATAGTTGATAATTATCCTTAACTTCGTGTGTGCCTCTTAAGCTGACGGTCAAGGTTAGTGGTTCAGGAATAATGCCCTCCTAGCTGTATCTTTTGAACGTCAAGGCTCTAGGATACTGTGGATCAAGTTCCAAATCTTATATGGTATCAACTTGTTTTGGCATGGCAAGTAAAAGCCAAATAAGCGCCAAAACCATAAACACACTATCCTGTTGCCAAAAGTATTAGGGAAGCATTTTAGCACATAATGACTATTGTTGATGTATTTAAAAGTATAGTTGGGGAAATGGGGAATTTGGTTTTTATTTTTGAGCTTGGCGATGCTCGCGCATTGTTTGGATAAACTGCTCAAACAAGTAGTCCGCATCGTGTGGACCAGGACTAGCTTCTGGATGGTACTGTACAGAAAAGAATGGTAAAGACTTGTGCCGTAAGCCAGCGACCGTGCGATCGTTGAGGTTAAGGTGGGTGATTTCTACATTTCCATCTAAGGACTCGGCAGTTAGAGCAAAACCGTGATTTTGGCTAGTAATTTCTACCTGTTGTTTCAAACCAGCAGGGTGATTTAAGCCGCGATGACCAAATTTCATCTTGAAAGTTTCAGC
>JBARVL010000083.1:0-7516 GCA_049646245.1 Crinalium sp.
TTGCCTTGCTTTCTTCACTATCACCACTCGACATTGCTGCTACTCTATCTTTGAGGATTTGCCTGTCTATGTGTTTTTGAGTAATAGCTTGCTCAATTTGATTAAGTTTGTCGTATAGCAAGTTAGACTGAAACTTAAGAACTGAGCCAAAAGCATGAACTCGATTTCTTAGTTCTGTAGCTTGTTCTGCGCGGTGATTTAGTCCAATTTCAAATTTACTACTTGCTCTTTTAGCTTCTGCTAAGAAGCTTGACAAATCATTCGCTAATTCTTGAATTTCGCTCTCAAGGTTATCTTGGGCAACCGTACTTAAATCGCTCTGATTCTGGGGTGAGTCGTATATCTCAAAAGTGAAGATCTTGCTGTCGGTATTTTGACAAACCTCATTGAAAAATTTGTCAACAGAGTTAAGAATTGAATTGTTGGTAAACGGCACAAAATAGCTACCACCTGAAGGCGTTAGCCGTGCGGCGCATTTTGAGGTAAATGATATCAAAATCTTTCTGATATCATCAGCCGTATGTTCGCTGAAAAACTCAAAATAGTCAGTTAATTCCTCAGTTATTTCTGGGTAATTACTGCTAATATTTTCTGTAATGTTTCCAGCGGAGTAATTGATAACTCCTTTTTGTACATACTCCAAATTCTCTGTTTTAAGATCAGCAGTTTCCTCAACTAATCCGACTACGATTTTTTGATCTTCATCGCTTGGAGATGAGCCAATATACCGCAATAGAAGACCATTATCTTTAGCACTGCCGCGAGTTTTCTCGATAGCTTTTCTGAATGCTTTAGCAGGTTTAACTTCTTTCGGAAGATAAGATGACGGGACTCCGTATGAGTTTGCGGCTTGCAACAATTGATGGCGTTTAACGCGCACATCATTGCTAATGCGCCAGCCGATGATTGAACCAATAAAGGCTCCTCCGGCTACTTTGTTCCGTGTTTGAGCAGAAGTTAGCTGATCCAGCTTTGATGCCGTTGTATGTGTCATGATCGAGGTTGATATATTTTTCTGTTTCTCCCTTTTTTTAACGGGCGGGTATGCGATCGCGGGTTGGTAGCCTTTGTGCGACCGCCGCAAGGCGGCGCGCAAGCTTCGCATATCCGTGTTAATGAAAGGGGTTTTTTCTGCCTCAACGCCGATCGGCGTTGGGGTGTTTGCTTAATTTTAAGTATAACTGTATTTGGTTGCAAAATACAACATATTTGCAACCAAAATTTAAATAAGTTAGATTGTTATGATGTAAATAGGCAACTATGGTTGCAAGTTGCAATTTTTAGCTGCCTAATAACCTACCTTGTATGGATATGGCGATCGCAATAGACTCAGCTACTAGAACAAATAAACCTATCCACTTTCGAGATGATGAAATTTGGGAATCTATGAACTCGCTTGGTGATAGTCCTGGTGGTACTGCTAGGGTGAATCTCAAACGGTATTTGTATTTGGTTTCGAGAAATATTGCTGCTGTCAATAGAATCTTCACTATTGCTGAGATTTGCTTAATCTGCGAAGCTTTGCCCTACAATAGTCGTACTGGGGTTGATTTATCCCCTTCTCACATAACTGCACTTTGGCTTGCTGTTGAGGAAGCTGTCTTGCTCCATCAGTTAGATAAAAAGTGGAATGTTGATCTTTCGGAGTTGATTTTTAAGTTGCGACAGCTTGATGATTGTCAGTTTTTCTCTTTAGTTTTTGCGGTTGAGAAGTTTTGGACGCTGCGTGGTAGGACTTCTAATGCTGATAAAGATTGGACAAAACAATTAAATCAAGTTGGCTTAGTTGGCTTAGAAAAAATTAATGCTGCTAGCTACTAGCTAACAGCATTGACGTTTAGTTTATCTTCCCCGTTTCTGTTTTGGTGAATCGCTTGTGAACGCACTCATATCAAATAAATTCAACTGCTTTTTGGCGGGTGCTTTCTTGTTGCTTTTAACAAGTTTTGCCACTTGAGGATCTGGTGGCAGCTTTTCTATTGCCACTGGTGTTGAAGATTGTTTCAGTTCTACGGGTACAGGATTATCTTCTACTGGTGTAGGTAATGGTTCAGTTGTGTCTGAATTGTCTTCTGACTTATCTGAATCCCCCCACTGCTGATACCAGTATTTAGCATTTATAGATGTTGGGATTTCTGCTGATAAACTATTGCCTAGTAGCAAGTCTGTATTGCCCAACCACCAAATTGGTACAGCCATCCAGGGAGCGTATAGGTACATTTGAAACAAGGCACAATCTAGCAGCAGTGGATCGATATCTTGACCTACTCCCGATAAGCAATGATTGGACATAGCTAACATTGCCGATCCCGTACCGACACACGGCTCATAGAAGGAACTAGCACGATCATCTTCTTTTGTACTTACTATTTGAGTCATGAACTCCATGATGTGCAAAGGAGTAGGGTAGAACCCGCTTGCTTGTTGGCTGGACTTGCTAGTTATTTCTGGTATTAGCCTACCCCAGTAGTCTTCAGGGAAAAGTAACATCAAGCCTGCGTCAAACAGTTGATACAATCGCATTGATGCGCCTTCACAATGTCGTGGTTCTGGTGGTAGTTCTGGCTGCTTGGGATGCCCTAAGCCGTAGAAAGCCCATTTGAGAAAGTAGCGAATGTAATCCCAACAACTACCCCAACTTCTCCAAGTTGAAGAATTAGAAATACCGTCTAAAGTGCGGTCTAGCATTTTAGATACACTTGCTGAATACTCCCACGTAATTTGAGGAATTGGTTCTTTAGGTAGTGTTTCTTCAATTACAAATTTGGGTAATGCTTCAATAGGTCGATTTTCTATCAAAGCCAGCGCGGGTTCCATTTTTAACCTTGAGTAGGCGTGTTCTGGCATAACATTACACTGCGCCCAATAATCCCAACGTCCCCAGAGAAGTCGATCAATCTCGCCTATATATGATAGTAACCAACCGTGTTGTAATTCTCTTTTTAAATTGGGGTCTAATTTTTTGTTAAAATTCCCTTGATATTTAGTTCTCATTACGTGCCTTAACTGTTCTCTAGCAGTGTGGCTGTAATCGGGGATATTTACTGTTGTAGTCATAGTATGCGTTCGCGTAGCGGGGCGTATGCCCTCGCAACTCACTTCTTTAACTAAAAGCGTTAGCTTTCTTGAAAAGTTCTGAGTAAATTGCTTATTATTTTTATTGAAAAAAATACCAAATTAATTAAGCTTATTTGGTATTAATTGGTTGAATCATTATTAGTTTACGGAAGATAATTAACTCCAATTAGATTTCTTTTTATTTAAGTCCAACTTAGCAATTTCTTGAAGATGTCGCAGTCGTGCGGCTAAACTTTTTTCGCGCGGATGGGCTGCTAAATAGAAATATTTAGCATCTATGCAGCTTGCTAAATGTTGAACTTGAGGATTGTAGTCTGGTAATAAATCACTAATTTGTCCTATTTCCTTTTTAATTTCTCTCCACCATGACTTACCAATACTTTTTGAGGAAAATCCTACAAAAGCGCGATAAAATCTGCCATCGGCACTAATTTCGTAACCAACTTGCTCTGATAGCTTTACTATTGGTAGGATTGGACTGATTAAATTATCAGTAAGTTCATATTTTGAATAACTTCTGATGTCTTCTTCTTGTCCCCATTGGATTGTTATCGGCTTTTCTGCACTAGGCTCTATGCTTATGACTGTGCCGAATTCCCAATTACAGAGGTGGCTAATATTTTCATGGTCAGGTACAAGTTGAACAACACGGCAGTTTTCTTGAAATTTAAATAACCCAATTGTGCGTTTTTTCTCATCGAGATATTCTGCAAAAGCTCTTTCCCACCCTGTAGTTAAATTTTCATCTTTATATTTCTCACTTTGCAAATACTTACTTTGAGTGAATTGGTCGAAAAGATCGTCATGAATTTTTGGATACTCAATTAGCCGTTCTAATATATTGAGAGGACTATTTTTGTCCAGCCATAGCGAAGCTTTGATTTTAATGTCAGTCTCGCTCTTGTAGCGAGACGCAACAAGGGCAGCTTGGCTAACTAATTCGTTGATGCAAGCAAACGGAATACCGGGAAAATTTAAGGGCGGGAATAACCAAAATTCTGTATTGTTAATAAGATGGTATCCAGATTCATCAATGCTTTTCAACCAAAATAATGTTTCGCTCCATTGCACCCATTCATTATTTTCAGTCAAAACAACCGTTCCAGAGGGGATAGTTAGGAACGTTTTTTGAGGAATAAGCATAGGAAGTGGTTCAATCTTTAATGCTTGCAAAGCATCAAATGAATAGTCAAATTTTTCAGCAACCTCTTCTGAATTTGGTTTCCACCATAAGATTTGTATAGGACTTAGAGAATTAGCAATAACTTTATAGACAATGCCAAAGTGTTTCATTTTCATGTTAACTAGAGTGCCTTTTTGAAATGTGTTGCACTCGTTTAACTCTGGTGGTACTAATACTACTTTGACTTTGTGCGCCTTCGTTGTTGGGTTTTGTGAAGCTTCGAGCGAATTTAATAAAAAGTGCGAATGTTGATTTCTTAGTTCGAGCATTTTCGTTCTGCTTTGGTTTTATCCACAGAACAGCGCGATAGCGTTAATGTAAGGGTAATAACTTTAATAATAAAGTTGGTAAGTAGATAATAAAGTTGGTAAACACCAATTACTAATTAAATTTAAGGGATGGGTATTTACCAACTTTATTTTTGCTGCACAGCACAACATTGACGTAAAAATGGGAGTTCTAGCATGAGCAAATTTTCCAACTTTTTTATAGATCTATTGCGTTTGTGCGATCCCCTAACTCAAGGACGTTACGCTCATAAGCCAGCGATAGCGCCAGCGCGCTCGCAGAGCTTCGCAGAACTTTGTAACGGATAACGCTTTTTTACTATTTATTTAATAGTTGGCAATTTTTAATTTCTTTTTGTTAATTACTACTAAGCTAGTTTCGACCGTAACTTGTCTACTACTACCCCAGAAAATCTCTAGTGGTAATTCAATTACTTTGGCATTAGTTGCTTTTAAGAATGACCGAAAGCTTTGTGCTTTGGGACAGTTTTTAATGTTTTTTGATGCTGAAACTATACTAATCAACCGCCCTCCAGGTTGCAGAAATAGTTTGTAAGCCCTCATGATAATTTCCGTGTCAATTCCTTTTTCTGTTGGGCTGCTGAACGGGGGATTAGCTAGAATAAGCCGATATTGCTGTATGGGTTCAGTTCTAAAGAAATCACTTCCTACAAGGTTGAAACCTTTCTGATATAGCAGTTGCCGTAACAATGGATTGATCTCAATTACATCTACTTTCGCGCCGTATGATTGCATTCCTTCTGCTAAACATCCACAACCAGCAGTTGGGTCTAGTGCATTAATTCCATCTTTAATTGCAGCTAGTCTTAGCATTTTTGATATCAATTTTGGCGGAGTAGGAAACCAGGAAAAAGGTAACTCTCGCAGTACTTTTTTGTATAGAAGTGGGATTGTTAAATTAGTATCGTAGCTATTCATAATTTAATTGGTTAAATTTTAGCTTTATTGATTGCTTTCAACTTATTAATTCAAACCTAATTCTTATCTATCTGTTGATAGATCTAACTTATTTATATTTTTGGTTATGGTTAGAGTTTATTTAGATTAAAAGGTTTTAAGTTATGAGCGGTTACGGGAATAACGATAACTCTGGTTGGGGCGGTAGTAGTGATAACTCTGAATCAGGTTGGAACAGTAGCGGATACAATACCGAGGAATCTGGCTATTCTAATTCAGGTTCTGGATACGATAATAGTCAACTTTTTGGTGGTCAGGACTCAGGTAATTTTGGTTCAGATAGTCCACTAACAACGGATTTTATAACAGATCCTTATCAAGAAAATCCTTTCGAGGTTAATCCGATGGATAACGCTTGGAGCGAGTCCTGGTCTAATCCTAATCCGCGCACTGATTACTCTCATCCACAACCAGATCCTGAGCCTTTTTATCAGTCTTACTATAGCGATTATGATGACGATCAACTACAATTAGAACCTTAAAATTTAATTATTAAAGTTAGTAAAATAAGAACATTAAATGCAAGTTCTACTAACTTTTATAATTAAGTAGACACATGAGTAACATATGCGAACTCGTCAATTTAATTATTGCGGGTTCTTATTATTTTGCTCATGTGTTGACGTTTTCTAACTTGACGTTTATCTTTATGTTTTCGTTTGTAGCTACCCTTATTATTAGAGAACGCCTTTCTGATTAAGGCATCAGGATATTTAACAGATAAGCTCGGAACTCTTAGAACTGTCCAAACAACGGCTTGATCTTTTTGTTTAATTGCTAGCCATTCTGATAATTCCTCAATAAATTTTTCTTCGCCTATTTGTTTCCAAAGTTTTTCTAGAACTTTTTTCATTTTTTTTTGCTGCTTATTAATAGGTTGATAGATTAAAGCAAGTAGGAAATCTTCTACTTGCTGTACTGTTTTTTTCAAAATGCTTGAGTCTCGTTCCAGTTCCTTGGAAGTGTTGGGTACTGGAAATAAATTTTGATTTTCTTAAAGCTTAATGATTGCTGTCTTTGACTCATCTGCCTAAGATTCCTTAAACAGCGACGTTCCCAACGTTTGTTTTCACTCTCGGTCTGGATGGAAAGCTGCTTGCACATAAAATGCCTTAGTTTTAGATTTTCTTCTAAAACTATGCCGATAGGCATATTTTCTCTCTACTGATAGATGTGGTTTTAGGCTTGTCACTGTTGAATAAACTTAATTTTTAATATTTGTCGGTCTTAAGAGTCAGGGTGGGTTTGATTTTGTATCGGTCAAGCTACTGGAATCGCTGAAAACTTCATTTTTAAAAAGTATTGGCAATGCTAGCAATTTTATATACGCGCTCTCGACGCTTTTTAGTTTGGGCATTATCTGCCCTGTTTGTGGTTCTATTCTTTTTAGGTGATATTAAGTCTGCGCCTTCGCAGCCAGCAGTTGAGACTAATTTACCAACTAGAATTTTGCAGACTTCAGGTGCTGATTCAACTAATGCGCTTTTGCCAGAGTGGAGCCAAATAAGTCTTGGTTCACTACCGCCAATTAATTCGGGTGGTAGTGTTAATGCGGGGAGTGTGAATCGTAGTTGGAAATCGGGTCAGACTCCAGATCAAATTTTAACTTTGGCGGATATTAGTCAGTCTTTGCATGGTGAATTACTTCCAGTTAGTGAAGTAGGAAAGAAGACTAATTTGGATGTAAAAAGCATAGCGTTAAGTGCTTTTCCTTTAGCCGGAGAGCAGACTTTGAACCAATTGCTTAAATCTGTTTCTTCACTTGGGCAAGTTAAAGCTGCAAACATCGCACCTATAGCAGCATTGCTATCCACTAAAGGTTTGACTAATTCTTTGAATTTACCTTTAGCATCAATCCTTAATCAGTTTCCACAAGTAGGCAATTCCAAGCTCAAAGAAATTGATTTACAGCAATTCCCTTTATCTTCGATTCCTAATTTAGATGCAACTCCACTTCAACAGTTCAATGGATGGCAAAATGCTGTAGTTA
>JBARVL010000084.1:0-4531 GCA_049646245.1 Crinalium sp.
GGATCACTTTTTGACGCAGGTCATAACTATATGGTTTGGGCATAGGTTTCGCTCCGGCGCAGCCGGAGCTTTCATCAAGGTCTACTTTCAGTTTATGCTTCAACCGCCTTGGCGGTTGCTATATCTCCTAGCTGTAAGTTAATATTGGGCGTTAAATTTTCATCTATTAATATTTGTTGGAGATTGACAGTTATAAGTTGTGAACCAGATTTAATCTGCCTGTGAATTTGGACGTGGCTAATATCAGCTAAATCTGTAATCCCGCCAGCTATGCCAATTGCTTGAATTAATGTGGGATGCTGAGTTTTATCTTGAAAATCAAAGAATGCAGAAAATGTATAATTAGCAGGATGTTTAACTTCACCCAGAATTTTAATATAATTTAAATTTTGATTAGGTAGTTCTTGAGTAAAGTTATGTGACGGAATTGCTGATTGAGCTATGCTAGGAAGTTGGCAAGTAGAAATTAAGGATAAAAAGATTAAGCTTGCCGTAGACTGAATTACTCGCAGTTTTGAATGAGTATCAGATAAGTTTATAACCATATTGACGTTCTTTAATTGTTGCAATCTTCCGTCAGCATCATAAGTATAAGTCTAATCAACCTGTAATTTTAGTAGGTACGTCTAGGAGAGGTTGAGCAGCAATTGATTTTTCCCTAAGTTATCCACAAGGTGTGGAAAAGCTGGTTTGAATTAATCGCATGGGTTATCTGAATCCTTGATTATTAGGGCAATTGCTGTTTGCGCCTCTAGTTTTTTGGGCTGTGGAATACTGGCGCGAAGGCAAACTTCAGGCGCTTAATTTAGCGAGGCTTATGAAAATCATCAATAATTCCTCGTCATCAGTCCCCAGTCACCAAAGCCTAAATATATAAACAAGGAGGCAAAAATCATGTGATAATAATCCAGCTATCTCTGAATGCTTGCTGCTAAATGGCTGATATAACTGATTCCGCTAATGAACTCATGGCTGCTTTGAATATCGGCGCTGATCTGAATTTCGATTTGCCGAATCCAGAGGATGAACAGATTTCAGAGATGGATTTTCAGCAGCAGGTGGATGATGCTTGGCTGGTGTGCGATCGCTTTGACTTGCAAACGGAAATCTGGCGCGGTAGGATTTTACGGGTAATCCGCGACAGAGAGAAAAAAGGCGGTGACGGCAGAGGGACAGGTTTTCTCAACTGGCTAAAAGATCGAGAAATTAGTAAGAGTCAGGCTTATTCTTGGATTGAGTTGGCAAATAGTGCCGATAAGTTGTTAGAAGATGGGCAGTTAGATCCAGCTTCGATTAATAATTTCAGCAAACGCGCTTTTGTGGAAACAGCTAAAGCTTCCCCAGAAATTCAGCAATTAGTAACTGAGGCGGCGCAAAAAGGCGATCGCATTACTCGTCGTGAAGTACGCCAACTTACGGATGAATGGACGGCGATGAGTTCAGATTTGCTACCAGATGAGGTAAAAGAAAAGGCAGCAGATGGTTCTATTCCTACCCGCTATCTCGCACCTTTAGTTAAGGAAATTGAAAAGTTACCCCCATCTCATCAAACAGCTTTACATCACGAAGCTGCTGTTAATCCTAGTGTGGATACAGTTAAACAATTAACCTCAGATGCGAAAAATTTAGCTAAGTATCTAGATGCAGGGGCGCAAGTACAAGCAATTAATCAGTCGTCTTTAGATTTAGAAATGGCACTAGAGGAAGCTTTGCGTTTGGGATGTTTGAATTTAGCTGCTGATATGGTGAAGCAAGCCGCGCAGGTAGAACAAACTATCGCTAAGTTCTATATGACTTGGAAACGTTTGGGTGGTCTTTCAGATAGATTATATGTGGATACTGGGGCGAGTACTCCACATTTGCGATCGCTCCTCAATTGCTTAGATCGTCTATCTGGTGACATTATTGAAGTTGCACTTGATGATAGTGGCGATCGCACTATTCGCTTGAAAGTTTTGAGTGATGCCGATTAATTTTGATTCCCTCAGCAGTACCGAATTTTGGGTCGGTACTGCTAAAAAAGTTTAAAACTCGCGCATTAGTTAAAGCTACCTCCCTTTACCAGCCACTTGCGCTAATCTGTGAATTGGCTTTAACGGGAGGCTCCTTTATTTGATTAGCATCGGACAAAGATAAAGTCATTAAACTTAGACTTACCGTAAAGGTAACAGACCAAAACAATTTAGACCAATTTAAACAATTCATGTTAAAGCTGCTGTTTTTATTCACGTTGGGGTTTTGTATGCCGTCGGTAATACTAACTTGGTCGTGCTTGTTTATGGTAAATACTAATCAGCTTGTAAAAATTGGTAGGGTCGAGAGAAATTATTACTAATCTCTCCCTCCCATTCGGAACCGTGCTTGCGACTTTCACCGCACACGGCTACTCGGATGTCTTCTTGTCAATTGAAGACTTCCCATTATTCCGATTTGTTTGATGTTTCTTTCCTTGAGATACGAGTTCAAGGTTGTGTTTCTTGATAACTTCCAAATCGGCTTTGGTTTTAACATCGTGGCAATGCCGATGCAATAGTTGAAGATTTTTGAACTCATCCTTGCCTCCAATGGCTCTGGGGATGATATGGTCAACTTCCATTACATCTTCATTTCTGAAAAGCAATTCGCATCTGGGACATCTACCCTTTTGTCGTTTTAACAACAATGCCATCCGATTTGGCAATTCAGGGTTTTGTCCCATTCTGGAACTCCAGTAAACTAGGTCGCCATCGAAAGGGCTTTTATCACCTTTGACTTTTACATAATCAGTGCTGCTGCATTCAAACTCATTATGTCTTAGTAACCGAAGGGGGTTCGCTCCCTCTTCATTGGTTGTGAATTCCCAGTTATTGTTGCCAATAGTGTGCCAGTACAGTTTGTGTCCTGCATTGATACTTCCACATCGGCGTTTTGCCCAACGTCGAAGTTTCAGGTATGTGAGGTAATCTTGCTTTGATAGTTCTCCAACGGTTTTAGCGTCGGATTTTGAATAGAAAGAAGTCCATCCCCTTATTACAGGGTTCAGGTCTTTAATTAATTTCGCTTGTGGCGATGACCTATGCTTTTTGATGATTCTTCCGATTTCCTCAAGATGTACCTTACTCGCCTTCTTCGATGGGGTGATTAGTGTGTTGAAACCAAGTATTTTACCGTGAGTACTTAAACTACTTCGGTGTTTTCCAGCAGGGTATTGTCTGATGTGATGACCTAAAAAGTCAAAACCAGCAACCCCATCCTCACTTAATGTTTTATCAAAGGTGTGAGTTAACCTTGTTTTTTCAGGTTTCAATTCTAAGCCAATATCAGCTAACCATTCCGAGATTATCTCTCGGCATCTTTGGACAACGGCTTTTTCTGAACACAAGATTACAAAGTCGTCCGCATATCTGATGATATTGGGGACTGTAATTAGCTTTCCGAATCTCCTGACTGAGCATTTTATGTATCTGCCTTTATCTGAAGGAAATTCGTTTTTTATATGTTGTTCCAGACCGTGAAGGGCAATATTTGCCAGTAACGGAGAAATGACTCCGCCCTGTGGCGTACCCTCAGATGTAGCAGTGAACGCTCCTTGGTCGATTACTCCAGATTTTAGCCAGGATTTTACTTGTCTCCTGACCAAACCCTTGATGTTCAACTTTCGGAGCAGTTCATTATGGTTGATGCGGTCAAAACACTTGGCTATATCTGCATCTAGTACAAACTTTGCCTTATGTTGAATACAGACTTTAATCTGCATAATTGCATCGTGACATGACCTTCCTGGTCTAAAACCGTAGCTGTTTGGCTCGAAATTAGCCTCCCATTCCGGCTCAAGTGCGGCTTTGACTACGGCTTGTAAAGCCCTGTCATACATTACAGGAATTCCCAAGGGGCGTTTTTCATTACTTCCTGGTTTAGGTATCCAAATTCTTCTTGTTGGTTTGGATTTGCCAGTGAGTTTTAAGTCCCTTGCCAGTTGAAAACGTGCTGCTGGGGGCAGGCTCTTTAGCCCGTCCACTCCTGCCGTCTTTTTACCCTGGTTATCTTGAGTTACCCTTCTGACTGACAAGATTCTATTAGACCAAGACCTCATCAGCGTCTTTTGGAGTTGGCGAACTTTCTTGACATCTCCACAACGGGAAGCAGCGAAAATGCGTTTTTGTAACTTAAACACATATCTTTCGGCTTTACGCCAGTTGATATCTGTCCATCCCTCTGTGTTTGAAATCAAACCAGATTTAGGCTTATACATATCTACTTGCACCTTCTCGCTTTCTCACCTTCGCGGTTTACGTCTGCGTATCCTGGTGATTAGACCATCCCTTTTCAGGCATTACCCGTTGATTCGGGTTAGGCATTTGCTTCTTAAACCATCCCAACCTCTTGTAGCGTGTAGCTTGACAGCCTACCTAATTGGCGACAATCAGGAGCATACAAAAGGGTTACTGTTAGAGTCGATGTCCGCATTACTGCGATGCACCTCTCCTTCAAAACCGGACGTGCGACTTTCACCGCATCCGGCTCCTAGCAACCTGTGGGTAACATCCCATTC
>JBARVL010000085.1:0-17754 GCA_049646245.1 Crinalium sp.
AAGCAGGGCTGTTTCATTTTATATAACGCTGACACCCTGAAGGGTGCAGCTACACTAACAAAGCCCGCCTACGCGGGCTAGATTTTTAATTAACATCAAACATTAATTAAAAAAGCCTGCAAAGGCAGGCTTAGTCTGTATGGTTCCCCAGCCTGTGGGAATTTGAGAGCAATGTTACAGCCCTGCCTTAAAAAGGGGGGGACATTCAAAGTCCCACTTAACACGGGGGGAATTCACAAAGTCCTACTTATCAAAGTCCCCCTTTTTAAGGGGGATTTAGGGGGATCTCTATTGGCATATTGATGTCAAAATTAAACTATCCATCTAAAAATTAGTTAAATATGCAAATTAAAGAGTATCTCCATATAGCTATTCTTGTTTCAGACTTAGAACGTGCCGAGCATTTTTACAGTAATATATTAGGATTATCCAAGGTAGATCGATCGCTAAACTTCCCTGGTAGTTGGTATCAAATTGGAAATTTACAAATTCATCTAATTGTAGACACAACTATTAAATCACAGCTAAATAACTCTGAAAAATTAGGACGCAATCGCCATATTGCTTTCTCAGTTGCTAATTTAGATGAAGCGAAATCACAGTTACTTGAACATGGTTGTGAAGTTCAAATGAGTGCATCTGGTCGTGCTGCTTTATTTACAATAGATCCAGATGGTAATGTAATTGAGTTAAATCTTGGATAAATGGTACAAACAATTCCAGCTAGAAACCTGACGCTAGGAGATTTAATAGATAAGTTTAATCTCCAACGTGCTACTGACGAGCAATTCTTTACAGAATGGTTAACTGATTTACCCCAATTAAGTGAGGTAGAAAAGCAAACTTTAGATAGAGTTAAAAATAACTATCTTTATTTAATAGAACGCTATTCGATGAGCGAAAGCATCGTCAAAATGGTAGTGCTATCGCCGTTACTAGACTTAGCAGGTTTTTATCAACCACCATATCGCGTTGAGGGGGAACCTTCGGTAGAAATAGTTGTTGAGAATGAAGGGGAAATTGTTAGGGGACAGATTGATGTTTTAGTTTTACATCACCAATTGTGGATACTGGTAGTTGAGTCTAAGCGCAATACTGCTTCGATAGAAGTTGGAATACCGCAAGCTTTAGCTTATATGCTTGGTAATCCTAACCGTGAAAAACCAACTTTTGGATTAGTTACTAATGGTACTTCTTTTATGTTCCTGAAGTTAACAAAACAAGGTACACCACAATATGCTAGATCTGATCAGTTTTCCATTTTTCGGCAGGATAATGAATTGTATACTGTCGTGAGTATTCTTAAGCGTTTGGGTAATTTACTACTGCAATGAAAATCATTGCATATATCTACAGTGATCCTTTATTAGAATCTGCCCCCGATTCTAGTATCTGGGGGTGGGAAATTGATCGCGTTTATCAAGATTTGGGCAGTCGTCAACAATTAAAGCAGTTATTTAAAGATTGTATTGCAGAACCAGCAGATTATTTATTAATTAGGCGACTAGAAGAATTGGGTGATTCGGTAGCGGAAGTATGCGATCGCATCTCTGAGATAGAATCTCTTAATATCCAGCTTGTGGCGACAGAATGCGAAATTCCTCAACAACTGCAATTACTGCAACTATTACAACAAATTCAGTATAACCAAAGGCGCGATCGCATTCGCCAAGGACACGCCCGTAACCGCCTAAAAGCTGCACCACCTCCAGGAAAAGTCCCTTACGGTTATAAACGAGGTAAAGATCGCTATATATTAGATCGTAGCGCCGCGCCTGTAGTTAAAGATTTTTTTGACCAATTTTTAGTTTATGGTTCTTTACGTGGGGCTGTGCGGTATTTAGAAAAGAAATATGGTAAGAAAATTGCTGTTTCTACTGGACAACGTTGGTTAACTAATTTAGTTTATCGGGGTGATACCGCATATCAAAATGGGGATGTCATCTCTGATACTCATGCAAGCATTATTTCTAGGGAAGAAGCCGCACAAATAGATCGACTACTACGCCGTAACCGTAGTTTAGCACCTCGTACCGCCAGCGCAACTCGTTCACTTGCAGGTTTAGTTGTCTGCGGTGAGTGTAATTCACCTACAATTGTTACCCGCGTAACGATGACGCGAAAAAAACAGGAGTATCTCTACTTACGTCCCCACAAGTGTCCCCTGACACCTAAATGTCGGGCATTTCCATATCAAGAAGTATTACAGCAGACTATTGAAAAAATCTGTGAAGAATTACCATTAGCTGTAGCAGCGATCGCTTCCCCTAATATGGATGGAATTAAGCAAAAATTTAATACTGAAATTGCTAATAAACAAGGTATTCTAGATCAGCTACCTGAATTCATTGCTAGTGGCATTCTGGATGTAGAGACAGCAGAGTTACGCGCCTACAAGCTGCGGACAGAAATTGCTGAAATTAAGAATAAGTTAGCGCAATTACCTCCTGTAAATTTACAAAACGTAGCGCAAGCAGTTTCTATTCAGCAATTTTGGCTGGATTTATCGGAATCTGAACGTAGATTTTATTTTAGAGAATTTTTGCGCCAAGTTAAAGTGATGCGCGTAGATGGAGAGTGGCAAACTCAGTTAATTTTTATTTTTAATTTATAATTTTAATTAGATAGCAATAATATATTATTTTAAACTTGTACAGAACAAATAGAAGATAAAAACTGACGGCTGATAGCTGATAGCTGAGTGCTATCAATTACGATTCTGACTAACCAAGAAAGGAGAAATTGAGGTTGCCTAATACACTGATTCAAGCTCAACCACCATTAGAATTTATCCCACCTGCGCTCGATCCTCTAGTAGTGCGCGGAGTGAAGATGTTGTTACCTATGTGGTTGCGATCGCGTACATCTCTTAGTGAAATTAAAGCAGATAATGTAGAAGCATTAGTTGATTTATACCAACAATTTCAAGCAGGAAAAACCCGTTTTTTAATGGCATTTCGTCATCCTAGTGCTGATGACCCCTATTCCCTATTTTACTTAATTTCTTATATATTACCACAAGTAGCAAAACAAAAGGGAATCTCGCTCAAGCAACCACTTCATTCTCATTTTATGTACGATCGCGGTATTCCCCTCTGGGCTGGATCGATCGTTACTTGGCTTTATCCACGTTTAGGTGGAACACCTATTCATCGTGGTAAATTAGATCGAGTTGGTTTGCGATCGGCTCGGAACTTATTTGTTAATGGTAAACTGCCAATGGCAGCAGCACCAGAAGGCGCAACAAATGGTCATAATGAACTTATTAGTCCTCTAGAACCTGGTATTGCTCAATTAGGGTTTTGGTGCGTTGAAGATTTAGTTAAATCTGAACGCTCTGAGCAAGTTTATATTGTGCCAATTGGAATAAAATATAGTTATCTTCAGGCTCCTTGGAAACAAATAGAACAGCTTTTAACTACATTAGAAGCAGATAGTGGTTTGTCTGCAAACAGGGAAAATTCACCCTTGAAAAATCAACAGTTATTCCCAGGTGTTGAACCATCGGAGGAAGTAAAAAAATGGCTTTACACACGAGTTTATAGATTAGGGGAACATTTATTATCTTTGATGGAGGAATTTTATACTAAATTTTATCATCAAAAGCTACCAACAACACCGAACAAAGAGTTTACTAGCGTTACGTCTACAGAAGAAGTAGAATCGCACTCATTAAGTTATAAAGAATTTAGGACGAGACTTCATGCGCTTTTAGATGTTGCCTTGCAAGTAGCAGAACAATATTTTAATGTCTTACCCAAAGGCAGTTTAATTGATCGTTGTCGTCGTTTAGAACAAGCAGGATGGGATTGTATTTATCGTGAAGATATTAAAAATCCCGAAACACTTTCAGCCTTAGAGAAAGGACTTGCCGATCGCATTGCTGCTGAGGCAAACTTAAGAATGTGGCACATGAGATTAGTGGAAAGTTTTGTATCAGTTACAGGTAAGTATATTTTAGAAAAACCCACAGCCGACAGGTTTGCAGAAACTACATTATTAATGTGGGATATGATGACGAGAATTAAAGGCGGAAACCCATTTATGCGCCCTAGATTAGGGAAACAACGGGTACAAATGACTATAGGTGAACCCATATCAGTTTCAGAACGTTGGGAGACTTATTATAGTAGTCGTCGCAGTGCTAAACAAGCTGTGGAGAATTTGACTCAAGACATACAAACTGCTTTGGAAAGTATGATTTGAATTTGAGAATAGACATCTCTTTCCAAAAAATGTAGAGACGTTGTATACAACGTCTCTACATCAGAGATATCTAGCAATTATTCTCATAATAAGTACCAATAATTCCTGTTTTGCTCAAAATTTCTTCAATACAGCAGTATGTACAATACCAGCTTGGCATGGAACCGCCTAAAAAAATTGATGCGTTGGTCTGATAGCAAAATAGATCAATTAATAGTATTAGGATTACTCTTAGCAGCGTTGCCACTATTTACTATTAATCTCGGCATACCGCTAAGAGATTGGGATGAAGGTACAGTAGCCCAAGTTGCGCGGGAAATTGCCTTAGCGCCAGCACAATCTTTCAAGTGGCTTTATCCCACCCTTGCAGGTGAACCTTATCTAAATAAACCGCCATTAATTCACATCTTAATTGCTGCTAGTTATAAAGTTTTTGGAATAAATGAGTGGAGTACGCGCTTATTCCCAGCGTTACTGACGGCTATTTCTATCCCATTACTATATGGGGTTGGGAGAGAAATTTTTAAAAGTCGCACTCCAGCAATTTTTTCAGCGTTAATTTACTTAACATTGTTACCAGTAGTAAGGCATGGACGTTTAGCAATGCTAGATGGTTCAGTGTTGTGCTTTTTATTATTAATGATTTTGTGCGTGTTGCGATCGCGCCGTGACTTCAGTTGGTGTTTAGGTGCAGGAATTGCCTTCGGGTTAATTTGTCTCACCAAAGGAATAATGGGAGTATTATTAGGTGCGATCGCAGTTTTATTTCTACTCTGGGATACACCTAGACTCCTAACATCTTGGTTTTTTTGGTTAGGAATTCTTCTAGGCAGTATCCCAGTCGTTGCTTGGTATACTGCCCAATGGTTACATTACGGACAACTATTTATTGGTACTGGTATTTTTGGTCAATCTTTAGCACGTATTTGGCATCCTGTAGAAAATCACAGGGGGGAACCTTGGTATTATCTGCTAGAAATCATAAAATATACAGTGCCTTGGTTACTATTTTTTCCTTTGGGATGGCAACAAGCTTGGCAAAATCGTAACTACAGTTGGGGAAAGTTAATCGTAGTTTGGAGTATCGGTTATTTTGTTGCTATTTCAGTTATGGCTACAAAACTACCTTGGTATGTCTTGCCGATATATCCTGCGATCGCATTAGCTTCTGGTGCTAAACTTAGTGAAACCTGGCATGATTGGGATAGTTTGCCACCTTCCCGAATTTGGATTACCAGTTTAGCTTTACTTGGTTTAGTTGCATTTGCTGGTAGCCTTTACTTTACCTTACTAGCAAATCCCATCAACTTACATTTACAACTTGTGCTATTATCTGCGGGGCTAACATTTTTAATATCCGCAGTACTGTTAGCGCAAAAAGACTTGCAGTTTATCTTCGTACTATTTTGGGGTACTTACGTCACCCTACTATTATTTATCACTTCTCCCTTGTGGGTTTGGGAACTCAACGAAGCATATCCGGTTAAACCTGTTGCTGCAATGATTCAACAGCACACACAAAAGAGTCAGTTAGTTTACACCTCTTTTGATTATGCACGACCTTCACTGAATTTTTATAGCGATCGTCAAATTATCCCCAAAAGTAATACTGAATTAGAACAACATTGGCAGCAAGACGAACAACCTTATTTATTAGTTGACAAAAATACACTTATAGAGTTGAACTTAAAGCAAGTCAAACAGCTTGGTAGTGCCAACGATTGGCTACTAATAACAATTAACAATTAACAATTAACAATTAACAATTAACAAACTCCCCTCCCTGACGGGGTGACAACCCCGTTAAAAAAAAGGCTGCATCAGGGATGCAGCCTTTAAACCTCTGTAAAAGTTTAAGCTTTTATTAGGCTTTAATCTCATTAAGTCGCAAACATCAATTTCCGCCCACCTGCCGATCAACAGAGAGCGATTCCTGCGGAAAGCTTCGCTCACCCACTTTTTCTCCCCCCTGACATCGCCACAAAATCAATGTTTGATTATCAGTCGATCCTGCCGCATTTGCTGCTATAATTAAATTATTTCCAATTCGATCTAAATCTTCAACACTGTCAGCAATAATGTCTGCTATTTCTTTGTGTAAAAGATTCCCATTAACACCATCAGAGCATAGCAGTAATAAATCGCCATCCGCTAAATTTAACTTATACAAAGGTAGATCTTTAGGTAAATTATAAGCACCTATATAAAATTCCAACTGATTACGTCCTTCGTGATATCGCATCATTTCTGGCGTAATCATCCCCATACGGAATAATACACCAGCTACCGTATGATCCTCTGTTATTTGAGTAAGCTTGCCACTACTTACCTGATAATGGAATAAAGGACTATCTCCTAAATTAGCAACTATTGCTTTATCCGCTAAAATTGCAGCAATCACAATAGTTGAGCCAGCATTACCCCATTTATTAACCTCAACTATACGACGGATATGAGTATTTGCTTTTGCAATTGCATTTATTAAAGCTTGGGATAAAATTTTTGTATCAATACGTGATACTTTTTCTAGACAATTAATTGAACGATTAATTACCAACTCTTCAAATAAAGATAAACCAATCTTTTTTAGTGCTTCCTGGCTAACTTTTTCACCGTGTGCAAGCCCTCCCATCCCATCTGCGATCGCTAGTATTACAATTGGGCTTGACGTTAATCCAGGAATCAACGAAAATATTTGAAAACTATCTTCGTTATTTGCCCTTTGGTTGATTTCGCTACGAACAATGTAAGCAGGCTGCATTTGTTTGTTTAACCTAAAGCGTTAATATTAGGTTAACTGTTATGTAGCATATTATTTAAAATTTCAGCTAATTTACTAATTTGTTATACTTATATATTAAATGATTGATTTTTTCAAAATTCTTTTTTCCAAAAATAAAAAATGTATTTACCAATACAAATTATATATAAATATTAAATTGATGATAATTAAACATAACTGTTGCTCAAAAAAGTTTGCCGTGTTAGACAGCAGATTTTAACAAGCGTGAAATACAGAAATACCAGAGACGGTGTTGCTATCGTCCTCTCCCCGCAGCTTTTAGTATTAGTTGGTTATTTTAACAAAGACAATACTCTCGCTGGTAAAGAAATAATACTAAACAATTCTAATGACAAGACAGGAAAGAAAAGAAATTGTTCTTGGCGTGTAACCGACGAATCAAATTAAACTGCTGGCTTAACTAAATTTCTAATAGCAACCAAGGATAAAGTTGTAATTTTTTTAGTGGTTTATATTCAAATAATTTGAATATTTACATGGCAATTGGTGGTTCTACTTCCGAGTCGGTGGTTTTTTGACTTAAAAACTTTGTACCCCATTCGTGCATTGAATCAAGTATTGGTTTCAAACTTTCACCTAATGGCGTAAGAGAATATTCCACTTTCGGAGGAACTTGCAAGTAAACTTCTCGATGAATTAATCCTTCTTGCTCCATCTCTCTAAGTTGCTGGGTAAGCATTTTTTGAGTAACTCCATTGATAGAGCGATGCAATTGATTGAAACGTTTAACCCCATGAAATAACTCACGCAGAATCAAAACTTTCCATCTTCCACCAATAACCTTAAGTGTGATTTCTACTGAACAGGTGGTTTGATCGTGATTTTTAGTTATAGCTTCCATAGTATTTTTTTGGTTACTACCTTAATTACGTAAAATCCTACCGCACTCTCCTAAGCTGTTGTGTTTCGCGCATTTTATATTTGAGAGAGGGAGGAGGGAGGAGGGAGGAGGGAGGGCAATACTACTCGGTTAAGAATATCTTCGCTCCCCCCTGCCCCCCTGCCCCTCTGCTTACCTAAACAAAAAATCTTTGAAAACCTACGCAGTATTGGCATCTGTGGTTCTCAATCTCAGTGCCAAAATTTAAGGGGTAGGGGGTTAACTGCTGCTTTGTAGTATCTATGCAGAACTTGGCAGATATCCGCATTCTTGCAGATATTTTTGCAGCAAATCATGCGTTTCATGCTTTACAATGAGGTAACGCGTAATTAGTGCGGGATGCAAAAGCTTACTGGGTGTGAAAACCTTGAAACACTTGGCACGAACTAATTATTAAAAAATCAATATTTGAAGTCCTTTGCCTTTAAAGGCAATCTCTAACTGGGAGTATCAGGTCAAACTGAGTAATCGGTAAGCCGCAAGACGCTTGATATAGGCAGAACATAAACCGCTCTCGTTCCATCTGTACAGATTTGCCTACTTGTAGATAGATTTGCACAGATTTTTAGAAGCGGTGAGATTCTTACTACTATAATTTAGGAATTCCGCTAATCTACACTGAAGTTAATAAGTTGCTATAGTCGATTGACTGTAAATGACCTTCCTAAATTGCATTGAAGGACATAAAAATCCTCCCGTTAACAAGTTTTGTCAAGAGTGCGGTCAACCACTCCCAATTCACGTAGGGAAAACGATAAATAACCGCTATCGCATTGTCCGTTGTCTGGGACAAGGTGGGTTTGGGCGTACCTATTTAGCGGAAGATATCACTCAATCTCATCAAAATTGTGTTTTAAAAGAATTTGCACCGCAGGATCAACCTGGATCGCAGTTACAAAAAGCGCAAGAATTATTTGAACGAGAAGGAAGTGTTCTTTACCAGCTTCAGCATCCTCAGATCCCCCGCTTGCGCGAGATGCTGCGATCTAATTTGTCGGGGAAGGAATATTTATTTTTAGTGCAAGACTATGTAGAAGGTGAAACTTATTATCAGCTTCTAGAAACCCGTAAACGTCAAGGTAAAACTTTTACTGAGGATGAGATCCGCCAACTGCTACTTCAAATATTGCCTGTTTTATCTTACATTCACTCACTGAATGTAATTCACCGCGATATTTCCCCTGATAATTTAATCCAGAGACAGGCGGATGGGCTACCTGTATTAATTGATTTTGGTGGAGTTAAGGTATTGCAAGCAACCGCCTTTGCTTGGTTGAATTACAAAAATATACTACCAACGCGCTTAGGTAAGGCTGGATATGCGCCAGAAGAACAACTAAAACAGGGAACCGTTGCTGCTAATAGCGATTTGTATGCTTTAGCAGTTACAGCTTTGGTATTGCTGACAGGTAAGCAAGCTGATGAATTGTATGATACATATAACGCGGTTTGGCGTTGGGGAGAAATTAATATTAGTCCGCAATTGCAAGCAGTATTGAAAAAAATGCTGGCTTATAAAATGCGCGATCGCCCTTCTTCTGCATCAGAAGTGATCCAAACGCTACAGTCTGCAACACCCACGCCGCCACCTAATCCGAATATTTCCCGTATTCATACCGTTGTAGTTGCGCCAGGACAACAAGTAAAATCTCCTCCTCGATCGCAACTTCATAATATCGGTTCTCAAGTACTTGCTGCTGTTTTTAGAGTTCCCAGTTGGCTACCTCACTCAGCAAAAACATTTACAGCTACCCTAGCCATAGGATTATTAGTAGCAGGGGGTTTTAATTTAGTTAAATTCTTAACTGAGGGAAATCCATTAGCACCTTTGACAAAGGGATTGCCTAGTATCAGCAATAATCCATCTAAACTTTTAAGCCGTCGTCTATCATTACAAATTCCAGAAGCTTTCTTTAATAATTTAATCAACGAACAATTTTATCAAAAACACCCAGAATTAAACAGGCGTAATCTCACTTCCAAACCAGAAGATGCCAAATTACGAGCAGAATGGCAAGCTATTGGTGAGAATTTTCTTAAGAAAATTGAACAAGCAAAACTAAGTAAGGATGCTTTGAAAAAATTAGGAAGTTATAGCCAAAGAGATGCCGAGATTTGGCGACAGAAAGCTAGACAAGATGAGTTAGGTAACTATACACTTACCAAACTCAGAAGAGAAACTGACACTAAATTTTATCAATTATTTCCAGAGGAAGCACGTAAGCAGAACAAATCACCACAATTAGGTCAAATTTGGTATGCGATCGCTGCTGATAAAGTTAGTGAATTAGAAGCTAATAATTAATCTCAATACTAATCCCTTGATGGTCACTTACAGGCTTACCATTAGCATTATAAGCCTGCCATTTATCAACCTTACTTACTTTTGTCGCCCATCCTGCACTCAAGCAAATATGGTCAATATTATAACCAATTTCCTCAGATGCAGTTAAGCACTTTAAATTACTACGTTCTAAAGCATTTTTTAACAATTCTCTTCCTTTTGCAGTTCCATATTGAAAAGGCTTACTCAAGCATTCATTAAAGTCACCAGCAGCACAAATAGGTAAATCTTGGCTAAATTTATACCAATCTTCACAATAATCGTTAATTGATTCATAATGGCGCTGCCAAACTTTCGCTTCTTTTTCTAAAACATCCTCATGCGCCCAAGGAATAATACTTCCATAAACCAGTAAGCTACCTATTGGAGATGCAATTTCTACGCAAACAGTAAGAGTAGGGTCAAAAGTAGGCAACTGTTGCTTAATTGGATAGCGTGACCAAATTGTTACACAACTTTCTCCCAAGGTGTGATAATTATCTATAGTTGTTGATGCCACGCTACTATAAACATCCCCAGGATTAATGATGCTATTTGTCTCAGTCAGAACCCAAATATCAGCATCAATATCTTGAATTTTATTAATAATTACAGGATTATTCAGCCAGCCCTTTATTCTAGGACGTTTAACATTCCAGGTAGCAATTTTTAAACAATGAGACATAAAATATCAAAATTCTTGCTATCAAGCAATTATCTCATCTGTGTTGATCTGTGTTCCATCTGTGGTTAATTAACCCAACTAAGGCTACAAGGTTTATCTTCCAACCTATAGCCGTTGGCGTTTAGCTTCATATAAAATTAACGCAGTTGCGATCGCCACATTCAAAGACTCCACCCCACTACTTAAAGGTATTTGCACCTGCACATCAGCTAACGCCTCTAAATCTGCTGAAAGTCCAGCGCCTTCATTACCCAGTAAAATTAAACTAGGTTGTTGTAAATCTATCTCCCAGAAACTCACCTGCGCCCGTGCTGTCGTTGCTACTATTTGTATCCCAGCATCCCGACACTGTTGCACCACCGTTAATAAATCTTCACTAACTGCCATTGGTAGGCGAAACCACTGTCCCGCCGATGCGCGTAAAACCTTGGGATTATCCAAATCTACACTATCCGCGCTCAACCACAAACCCTCAGCACCAGCCGCAGCAGCAGTACGAATGATTGTACCTAAATTACCAGGGTCTTGTAGAGTTTCCAAAGCCACTCCCACACCCTTAAATGGGATCTGAAGTTGCGAATTTGTTCTAGATCGTGCAGTTGCAACAACACCATCAGGGTTTACAGTAGTTGCGATCGCCTTAATAACTTCAGCACTCACCACTTCTACACGCTGACAACGCTGACACGCCACCTCCCAAAGTTGACCGTGTGCTTCCTGCCATTGAAGGGTACAGCAAAGCGTCACCAAAGGATAATTTACAGCACACGCTTCTTCCAGCAAGTGCGTCCCTTCCAGCAAAAACAACTGTTGCTCTCTTCGTTCCTTAGCAGACTGCAACTTACGGATTTGCTTTACCAAAGGATTTTGCAGACTGGTTAACATTTAGCTTTTAACTCTGGTGCTTTTAACTTTATTTTGCGACTAATTAAAATATCTTATCGTTGTATTACAGATATTTTATCGGGATTACCTCAATTTTATCTAGAGATTCCAGCATTTTAAGCTTTATTAGGAGGAATCATTAGTATAAAAAATATTAAAAGCTGATATTTAAAATTTGTTCTTACATCGACACAAAAAGCTTATGTGCGTTACCTATAACCAATGTAGAGATGTACCACAGTACGTCTCTACATTATTTCGCATCTCTACATTTATAATGCGGAACCCGGGACTTGAACCCGGAAGTCCTTGCGAACACTAGAACCTGAATCTAGCGCGTCTGCCAATTCCGCCAGTTCCGCTTGTTTTCGATTTGCTTTGCGATCTTCAAAGATAAAGTAATCGAAGATGTTTTGTCAACTATTTTTTTAAATAAATTGTTCTTCAGGAATTAGAAACTTAAAAAATTTTTAATTTTTTTAAGAGATTCTTATCTAAGATAGATAGACATCCACCTTGTTTACTGTAAAATCTAAACAACTTTTCTGTAAATCAAGTTATTGCATTTAGCCCGGAGGATAGACCCATCATCAGCCTAACAGAGACCCAATCCTTGTCTGAAACTGACAACTCAGTCTTACATATTTGGGGTAAAGCTTCCCTGAAAGGTCATGTAAACATCAGTGGTGCTAAAAACTCTGCCTTGACAATCATGGCAGGAGCCTTGCTTTGTCCCGACGATTGCCGGATTCGTAATGTTCCTGCCCTGGTTGATGTACGGCGGATGGGTCAAATTATTGAATCCTTGGGTGTTGAGGTTAATTACCAAGGTAATATTATTGACTTTAATGCCCGCCACATTGAGCAGTCAAAAGCGCCTTACGAATTAGTTTCTCAACTGCGAGCCAGCTTCTTTATTATTGGTGCAGTACTAGCACGGCTAGGATCAGCCCGTGTACCTTTACCAGGGGGTTGTGCAATTGGTGCTAGACCTGTGGAATTGCACGTCCGAGGTCTGCAAGCAATGGGTGCAGATGTACATATTGAGCATGGCATAGTTCACGCTCATGTACCTGGAGTGAGTTCTAGACTCAAGGGAGCCAAAATCTACCTAGACTACCCTAGTGTTGGTGCTACAGAAACCTTAATGATGGCAGCAACATTAGCAGATGGTGAAACAACCCTAGAAAACGCTGCTCAAGAACCAGAAGTTGTCGATCTCGCTAACTTCTGTAATGCAATGGGAGCTAAAATTTATGGTGCTGGAACCAACACCATTACTATTTCTGGCGTTCCCAAGTTACATTCTGTAGACTACAGCATTATTCCCGACCGGATTGAGGCAGGAACATTCTTAGTAGCTGGGGCAATGACCCACTCAGAAATCAGCCTTTCTCCCGTTATCCCAGATCATCTTATACCTGTAATTTCTAAATTGCGAGATGTTGGGTCAAAGGTAATCCAAGATAGTCCTGACACAGTAAGAATTGTTCCAGGCAACCATATCATGGCAACGGATATTGAAACCTTGCCTTATCCAGGGTTTCCGACGGATATGCAAGCACAGTTTATGGCTTTACTCAGCTTGGCGGAAGGCGACTGTGTAATTACAGAAACAGTCTTTGAAAACCGTTTACGTCATGTAGCCGAGTTGAACCGCATGGGTGCAGACATTCGTGTCAAAGGCAATCATGCGATCATCCGAGGTGTACCAATGCTATCAGGTGCGCCTGTATTGGCTACAGACTTAAGAGCTTCAGCAGCTTTAGTACTTGCAGGATTAGCAGCAGATGGCAAAACCATCATCAAAGGATTACATCATTTAGATCGTGGTTACGACAATTTGGAGTTGAAGCTACGCCAATTGGGAGCTAATATCCAACGAGTTACCGATGATACTATCGAGCCTGATGAATCTGTGGCTGCAAGTAAGGAGTTAAGTTCTCAAGAAGTATAAAGGGTTATAGCTTTAGTAAGTAGGTCAACTTAATTAAACGTATTACCCCACCCCCTGCCCCCTCCCCGAAATTCGGGGAGGGGGATATGATTTCAGTTTGATATTTTTGAATTTCCGAATTGGTATTAGCTCAAAATTTCCTCAACTGCTGGTTTGAGAGTGGGAAATTTATATTCAAAGCCAGAAGACAAAGTTTTTTTAGGTAAAACTTCTTGACCTTCCAAAACAACCTTAGCTGCTTCTCCTAACAATACTTCTATTGCAAAGCCAGGAACAGGTAACCATGACGGACGGTGCAAGACTTCCCCCAATGTTTGACAAAATTCGTTCATCCGCACAGGTTTGGGTGCAGTAGCATTCAAAATACCTTCTACTTGGGGTTGTTGGAGTGCAAGTATAATTAAGTTAACAACGTCGTCTCGATGCACCCAAGATACCCACTGCTGTCCGCTACCAATAGTACCACCAGCAAATATTTGGAAGATGGGAAGCATTTTCCCTAACGCTCCCCCTTTGCCTAAAACAATTCCTAATCTTAAAATCACCAGTCTAGTGCCAGTTGGTTTAACTTTTTCGGCTTCTGTTTCCCAGGTTTGACAAACTTCAGCCAAAAAATCATTACCTGCACTGCTGCTTTCTTCAAAGGTAGCAGTTTCGCTAGTACCGTAGTATCCAATTGCTGAGGCATTGACTAATACAGCAGGTTTGGGGTTAGCTTGGGCTATAGCTTCGACAATCTTTTGAGTTCCGAATTGACGACTTTGAATAATCTTTTGTTTTTGTTCGGGTGTCCAACGCCCCTCAGCAATGGGTTCCCCTGCTAAATTTACTACGCCATCACAGCCAGAAATTGCCTGTTGCCATGCACCGGATTCAGTGGGGGTATAGGCAACTACTTCTAAATTGGGGAATGCTGAAGCTGGAAAAACTTTTTGTGCTTTGTTGGCACTACGGCTGAAAACTATTAGTTGATGTCCTTCATTATGCAAACGCTCTACTAAACGAGTCCCAACAAATCCGGTTGCTCCAGTAATAGCTATTTTCATTAAATCTCCATTTGTTTGCCTGTCTACTATAGCCATAATCAACAGTTTAATTTAAATCTACAAAAGCTTATCAATTAACCGAAACTTTCTGAAGTAAAGATCATCACGCTACTATGATCGAGATCGTTATCTATTGGAACTAAACTATCATTTCCAGACAAGTTACGGCTTTGAGCAATTCCAAAAGTTACTACCTGTAGCAATTTTTTAGGAGTAAATGACTCTAATTCAACAAATTTTCCGGCATCTAACCAGTTTAATTCTTCTGTTGTTAAACTAGCCCGCACTTCTAGTGGTAGTTCTTTGGCATTTCGAGCTAGTTGATTAGAAGTTTGCACAAAAACATCCTGACTAGAAAATAATTGACGCGGTAATAAACCTAAATCATAAATAGTGATATTAGTATTTTCAAACCAGTTAGAGTCAGTGCGTAAATGGTGAACTAAACCCACACCTTTAGGACTAAAATCATGCAAGACATAAACTTTTAAGTCTTGATTGCGGCGCACCATTTCCATAACAGTGTCAAAGATATTTTGGGGATATCCAGTTACACTTAAAATTGCACAATTATTTTCAAAATGAAAGTTATTAGCAATTAATAATTGAGCAATTTTAGCACTATCACAAACAATTAAACGCTCAAAACTGTAGTCAGTTACATCACTATTTATTTGAGGAGGAAGGCGAGGTTCTGTTGGTGAAGGTAACATAAGTGCAATTGTACCGTTAATTTGTGACCAACGCCCTAGCCAACCTGTAAATTCTCCTGATTGCAAGACAAATTCATTGCTGATTTGATTTGTTCGTCTTCTTTGCACGGTTCCTAAATAAATTGATGACATCCCCAAGATTACGCTGATTGCAAATACAATAAAGTTATTTACTATTGCTAGACTGAAATAACTTCCAGCAATCAAAATGATTACTCCAATTACTTGCAATAATCTGGCGGACGCTTGACGCTGTTGAGAATTTAGTTGTGGTGATTTAGTATTATTAAAAAGTTGAAAAATGAAGCAAAAGTTAACAATAATTGATATGGCGATCGGCAGAAAATCTGCTCCCGGAAATACGCTCAATAATATCCCACCAATAAACAACGGAGTCCAAACATTCAAGAATAAATAAAGAAAAATCCATGCACCACTTATAAAACTTTTTTTGCGGGAACGTTTGTCTAAAAGATAAAATAATTGTCTGGGAGTAAAAAACAAACTATCGTTAGCTGAAATGGCTTCAATTGTTTTCGCAAATAAAGTATCAGTTATTTTCAAATTTCCCATAGAGGTCGGTTCAAACACAAATTGATGTTGACATCGAGAACAACGACCTAAATTAGCTGTTCGGTCTTTCAGATTATTTTCAGTTCCACATCTAAGACATTTCATATTACAATTTAAGTTTTGTTAGTTAAAAATTTGATGGTTGAGTAAGATACTATAATCTTCTCGCTGACGAATTAAACGATGATTGTTGTTGTCAAGTATAACTTCTGCTGGACGTGGGCGATGCAAAAAATGGGATGACATCGCATAACCATAAGCACCAACATCTAAAATAGCAATTATATCGCCAATTTTTAATGCTGGCAATTGACAATTTTTCCCTAAATAATCTCGTGAATAAGTAGTATTTCCGCAAATATCTGTAGGATGCTTGATAGATGTTTCTTGATGCCAAGTAACAATTTCTCTATAACCACCGTGTACGGAGGGTACTGATAGATTAGCTACTGTAGTATCAACGCCGATAATTTGTTTTTTTTCTTGCCATTTTACAGAAACAACTTCAGCAAGTAAGCTAGCGCATCCAGCTATTGCAGATCTTCCGGGTTCAATAATTAAATCAATTTTATTTTGTAATGTATTTAGCTTGGCTGTTAACTGTGATCCGAACTCTTCCCAGCTAAATGCTGCTTTGTTGTGGTGATAAGGATAACCAAAACCACCGCCAAAGTCGAGATATTCCCAATTTGGTAAAATTTTTGCTATGTTAATAATAGCGTCTATTACTTGTGTAAATGCTGTCGTTGCATTAGTACCTGTGCCACGATAGAAATGTAATCCGGTTAATTTTAAGTTAGCTTGTTTAGTAATAGCGATCGCGCGATTCAATTCCTCTGGACGTACACCAATACGACTATCGCCTGTTATCTCTGGTAGATTTAATCGTAATCCTAAACGTGGGGCTTTTAATGAGGTTTTTAATTGTTGATAAACATCACAACATAATTCTAATTGATACAAGCTATCTAAATTAAGTGTTGTCACGCCCCAATTTAAAACTTGCTCCATCTCAGAGCGATTTAAGTTACTACCACTGTAAACAATTTTGTCAGGTTGAAATCCTGCGTGTAATCCTAAATAAATGTCTCCAGGGGTATTAGCATGAAGTCCCCATCCCAGAGATTGAAAAATTTGCAACAGTGCAACATTTCCATTGGTAACGCTGGCAAAGTGAAACTGAGTGTGGGGATAAGGAATAGCTTGGGTAATATGGTGAATTGTTGATTTTAAGCGATCGCTCTGATAAATATATAATGGTGTACCATAAGCGGCACTTAATTCTTGAGCAATCGCGACATCAAAAGGGGTATTACATGGCATACTAACTTTTACTCTTTCCATTTTCTGCTAAAACTCCATAATTGACGCGGGAACCAAAAAGGATGATCCCAAGCATAATTATTTGTCTCCTCACCTAAAACTGTTGTCCGCCAAACTTCCCACATTATGATTAACCACAGCATCTCACCCAGACGACGGTTTTTAATAGTTCCTCCAATTTCACCTGCGACGATATGTGCAGCTAAATGTGGTTGCCAAATTTTTTCTGATCGTAGTTTACCTGGATTTAGCCAAGTACCAATAAAACCCCACATTTGATTTAAACACCAGTAGGTTAAGGGAACTTCCATCCCCCGTTTTTCGCGCCATACAATTTCAGGGGGTAATAAATTTTCTACC
>JBARVL010000086.1:0-6279 GCA_049646245.1 Crinalium sp.
GTTATTAATGGGATGGTACTTAGTATTAGAAATTGTTACCGTTGCTTACATTCCTGCTACTTTAAGATTCCGTAGCCTGACAGTTGGAACAGTTTTAGGCGCGACAGGGTTAATCTTAGGAATTATATTAGCATTAACAGTTTTGCCGATGTCCCAATCTGCTGCTTTATTCCTACTTCCTTATATAATTTGGACTCCAATTGGTACTTATACAACTAGGGAGATGATTGATTTAAATCCCGACGCTGCATAAGATAACCCGCAGGCTCAAGCCTGGGGCTATACTAACCAAGCCCGCCTGCGCGGGCTTTACTTTGAATAAATATTTATAACTACTGTTGCACAAAATATCGGTTCAATATCTATTATTAGTAATAATTAAAAACTGTTGGATATAAAATTTACAGTAATTAATAAAATAATATATGAAAGAAACTAAAATTAAATGGTGGCAGTACATTGCTTTAGCAGCAGGAGGAATAATATTAATTGCTGCAACTAGCGTTGCTACAATTTTTGGATACGATGCTTGGATAAAGCGGAATGGGTGGTGTGTACATGGTTATCCCGACGGAAAACAGCGTATTTTATATGGGGATGATTGTAAAAACTTGCAGGGGGTAAGTTGGAGAAGTTAACAGCCTAGTTAAATGTTGCAGGCGATTTGTTGAATAGAGTATTTTTAAGAGGGATATTAGACGGAAAAAATGACTCAAGTTGTTGCAACTTTTTATAAGTTTGTGAAGTTAGGGGATATTGCAGAACGACAAAACTCCCTACTGGCTTATTGCATAGAACAAAGTATTAAGGGGACAATTCTGCTAGCGACTGAAGGAATTAATGGTACAATTGCGGGCGATCGCACAGCCATTGATACTGTATTATCATATCTACGCTCCGACCCACATTTTGCAGACCTTGAGCATAAAGAGTCTTACACCGACTCACCACCCTTCGAGCGTATGAAGGTGCGACTGAAGAAAGAAATCGTTACATTAGGTGTCCCTGTTGACCCAAATGAGCAAGTTGGTACTTATATTAATCCTCAAGATTGGAATACCATAATTTCTGACCCTGACGTAGTGCTGATTGATACTCGTAATGACTATGAAGTAGATATTGGTACATTCCAGGGGGCGATTTCTCCGCAAACCAAATCTTTCCGCGAATTTCCCGAATATGTGCAGCAAAATCTCGACCCCAATAAACACAAGAAAGTAGCAATGTTTTGTACTGGGGGAATTCGCTGCGAAAAAGCATCTGCTTTTATGTTGTCGCAAGGTTTCCAAGAGGTGTATCACTTGCAAGGTGGTATTCTGAAATACTTAGAAGAAGTACCAGCAGAAGAAAGCTTTTGGGAAGGTGAATGTTTTGTATTTGATGAGCGTATAGCTGTCAAACATGGGCTGGAAGAAGGTTCTTATGATGGGTGTCGAGGATGCGGTCATCCTATCTCTGAAGAAGATAAAGTTTCAGAAAAATATCAACAAGGGGTTTGCTGTCCGAATTGCTTTGATAGTTTGACGGAAGAAAAAAAAGCTCGAATGCAAGAAAAACAACGCCAGTTAGAATTAGCACGTCAGAGAAATGTACATGACTATAAAGCCCAGTGACCAAGATGGTCACACTACATATATAGGACTTACGCACCGAAAGCCTGAAACCTAGATCAGAACTAGCCCCCCTTAAAAAGGGGGGAAAATTCATAGTCCCCCTTTTTAAGGGGGATTTAGGGGGATCTCTGCGTAAGTTTTAATATAGATGTAGAGACGCAATATAGCGCATCTTGACATTTTAGGCAACCACAAATATAGTGCGGGCATCTTGCCCGCGTGCTGTTTTGCGTAAGTCCTGTTTATAACAAATTTAACGAAATAATGTTTATAGTGAACTTTTTTTGGGCATATTATTAAAAGCCAAGCATCTACTAAAAATTGCTCATCACCCAAACCCGTTTAACATCGGGCAAAAGCTATCAAGTAAAAGTATTTATATTTTATGAAAGAAACCCAACTTCCTAAAGAATTGATTTGGGCAGTAGTTGTTATCTGTGTATTGCCCTTTCTATTAAATCTCTTAGGTTTTAGTTTTGCTTCACCACAAGTTACCTTAGATTTTGTCAAACTATCACAGTTATCTACTCAACAATCCTTCGAGGTAGTACATAATGCTTTATCTGGAAGCTTTACACACACATTTTTAGAGTGGAGTGCCGTTTGTACAGCATTCTTTACAGCCTTGTTATCATTTATTCACTTCCAGGTAAAAAGAGATGTAGTTACCCCGATTATTGGTGTAGCTTTGTTTGTCGCTGGATGTATGGATGCTTTCCACGTTTTAGCAGCAGATAGATTAATTGCAGGGGTAGCCAATCAGCAAGATTTAGTGCCTTTTACATGGGCAATTTGCCGATTATTTAATGCGGTAATTCTGATTTGTGGTGCAGGAATTTTTATATTTACAGGAGCTAAAAAGTGGCGGGGAAACTTAAGTTTTGTGGTAATGACTAGCCTTGGTTTTGGATTAGTTGCTTATCTCACCATTGTTGCTTGTACTACCACCCCTAATCTACCTCAAACAACATTCCTAAATTCACCGATAACCAGACCTTGGGATGTCATACCTTTGTTACTATTCGCTTTTGCAGGTTTGTTTGTTTTACCAAAGTTTTATCGGCAATATCCAAGTATATTTTCTCATTCCTTAATTATCAGCACAATTCCCTCTGTCGTTACTCAAATGCACATGGCTTTTGGTTCGACAGCATTGTTTGATAACCATTTCAATATTGGGCATTTCCTGAAAATTATTGCTTACTTAGTACCATTTGTAGGATTAAGTTTGGAATACATTCAAACTTATCGTCAAGAAGCAACAGTAATTAAAACTGTGGCGACTTCTTCTCAGTTGATTTCTGCTGCGCTTGAACATCAAGAAAAGATGGCAATCCAACAAGCAACGGCTGTAAATCAAACTACTACAACAATGGATGAGTTAGGTGCATTTTCTCACCAATCAGATGAGCAAGCTGCTGCTGCTGCTGCGGGAACTCGTGAGGTATTGGCGCTTGTAGATGGTACAATTGAACGCGATCGCCAAACTACTTCAGTAAGCTCAAGTTTGAGAGAAAAAGTTGAGCAAATTACCGATCAAATTATCAATTTGCGCGAACAAACCCATCAAATTAGTAATATTACTAATTTAGTTAGTGATATTGCCGAGCAGACAAATATGTTAGCACTGAATGCAGCAGTAGAAGCTGCACGTGCTGGGGTTCAGGGTAAAAGTTTTGCTGTGGTAGCTGCGGAAATTCGCAAACTTGCAGATAAGAGTAGAAAATCTGCTGAACAAATTCATAGTGTTGTCGCTAGTATTCAAAAGGCTACTAATAGCACAGTCGAAGTTACTAAGGAAGGCAATAAAACTTTAGAGAGTGTTGTAGCAGCGATTAATGATATCAATATTAATACTCAACAAATTTCTTTGAATGCGAAACAGCAAGCGATCGCCATTCAGCAGGTAGTAGATTCCATGACTACCCTTAACCAAGGTGCAGCACAAGCAGCTAGTAGTATTAGTGAAACTAAAGTTGGTTTGCAACAACTTAATGAATCTTTGTTACGCCTAGCAAAAAGTTGAACTTTAGTTGTGAATTAAATCAACCGGATAGTATAATTCATTTATGAATTGTTCCATCCGGCATAATTGCACCTTCAAAGTTAGCTTTGTGCAGATTAACTTGATCTAAGTTAGCATCGCTAAGATTTGCACCTGTAAAATTAGCCTTACTCAGATTAGCACCTCTCAAATTAGCGCCAACTAAGTTAGCACCTGTGAAATTAGCTTTACTCAAGTTAGTCCATCTCAAGTCAGCTTTTTTTAGTTCAGCTTCACTTAAATTAGCTCCAAATAAGTAAGCTTCTCCCAAATGTGCGTTACTTAAATTAGCTTTGGAAAGATCAGCTTTATAAAAGTAAGCCCCAATTAATTCCGCTTCATAAAACTTGGCATAACTAAGGAAAGAATTGCTCAAATTAGCTGACATCAAATTAGCATTAATAAAATCAGCACCGCTCATGTTTGCTTCTATTAAATCAGCGCCCATTAAGTTAGCGCCCATTAGGTTAGCGCCCATTAAGTTAGCACTACTTAAATCAGCATTGCTGAGTTTAGCGTCAATTAAATTAGTACCAATTAAGTTAGCTGCAATTAATTCAGCTTCTATCATTTCAGCAGCTTGAAGGTTAGCAAGGCTAAGATTAGCATTACTCAAGTTAGCGGATATTAGTTTAGCTTGATATAAATCAGCCCTACTCAGATTAACTCCGCTTAGGTTAGCACCTCTGAGATTAACTTTGATTAAGTTAGCTTCACTTAAATCTGGTTCTACATCTAAGTTGTTTTTTCTCCACTCAAGCCAACTAACAGCACCTCGTTTCAGTAGTGCCAGATGTTCTAAATTTGCCATCAATAAATTTCCTCGACAACTTATCCGTTAAATCCGTTACAAAATCCGTTGCCCTCACTCCTTCCTAGCAGCAGGGTTTTCCCGCCCAGGCACACTTTCCAACGCCGCCAACGCACCAGCAGCACCAGCAATAATATCTCGTTCTTCTCCCCCTAAATAAAGTCGTCCAAAACTGCCCACTGCGTTAATTTCTAGAATATTAATTGATGCTGACTTCTCCGCCTGATTAGCTGCTAAGGCTGCATAAGCCGCAGGCTCAACTTCTAAAACATACAAGGTTTGCCCTGCTAACAGCAATTGTCCCCGCCGAGTACGATTGATTAGTTGTGTTTGATGAGCATCAATATTGCGGATAATTTGGCTAGAAATTACGCGCGGTTTGATGCAGTCTTGTTGACGAACTCCCAAGAAATCTAGAATCGCTTTACCAGCAGCCCGCGTTTCCCCTTGTCGGCTAGAATGAATTTCTAACAAACCATAAAGTCGCTCGACTATTTGCACCCCTGGACGTACAGAGGCAGACTTGAGGGCAATATCTGTAATTTTGTTTATTTCAATGCCTGGTGAGATTTCAATCCACAGTGAAGCATCCCCTGGTAAGGGTAGAAACCCTAGCGCCACTGTCCCTATATAAGCTGCGTGTTGAGCTTGTAAGCTATCTATAAATACATAACTGCGTAGTTCTATACCCAATGTTTTTCTCTCCCAGCACGCTTGGTAAACGAAATCAGGTGCAACATCTGAGTTTACCGCGCTAAGTGAACCACACAGCTTTAAACTAGCAGGAATTACGCTTTTTAACGGTAATACTGGCAATGCAGGGGGCAGGGAGCAGGGGCAGAAAATCAAGCATAATTACTAGGTTTTAATCTTTTGAAGATTTTATTATTAATAAAAATTTTGTTTGAATGATTACCTAATACCTTGTGTAGATCAGGGGTCTATATATTTGTGATGATGACTCTACAGTAATAAATTTTTTATAAGTAAGTATTATAAATATCTGGCAAGCTATGTTGTTGAGATTTCTACCAAAACTTTTAATACGTTATTTTGAGACATCAAGATCATAGGCAGGAAAAATACTATAATCAGATTATAAGTGCGATTCGTTTAGTCTAAATCCGAATAGGAGGGACGACTAGCAGAGGTAAGGAAACCCATTTAGGGTGGAAGTTCGTAATTTTCAAACCCCTTACCAATGACAACTTACTATCAATACAGGTGCAGAAACCTAGTCGAGCAATAGCTAAGAAAACTAGGGAATAAAACGGGGAAAAATGAAGGTATACACCATCACTATAACCCAATTCACAATACACTAAGTCCTGTCATCGAGGTGCGCGATTGAAAGCACACAGAGAACCAGAGAAATCTGGTTTCCCCTATATAAAGAAATGACACCCTTTATATAAAGCGGGGGTGAAAGCGGATTCAACGGGATAGCTAAATACCGATACCGCAAGCAGAAATCCTATATCCGAAATATTGCTTTTGCAATAATTTCGTGGGGTAGAAGCGTAAGCTAACAAATTGTCGATATAACCGTCGCAACTGATTACTAGGGGATAAAAGCTAATCAGAGTCAAATCTGAACTCCTGGGTCAAACACTTGGCAGGGTAAGGGCTATCAGGATTTTATAACCGAGATAGCGCACCACCTGGAACCCCGGCGGATAGACAAACCCTAAAGGATTTTATCAATGGATAGTAGGAACGAGTGCGACTCGTTCGCAGCCCAATACATAAGCTGCGGTAAGTACGTCAAGGCTGAACCTTGAAAATCTTATAACTGTTCCTTGGATGTAGGT
>JBARVL010000087.1:0-11052 GCA_049646245.1 Crinalium sp.
GCAAACAAAAAGCTACTAAGAATAATTGCACCCCAAGCAGGGAAATAACGGGTGAGTGAAGGTAGCAGAAAACCTCGAAATAAGAACTCCTCAAATAGTGGTGCTGCGATCGCGGCTGTGGTAAAAAATATTGTTAATGCTACTCCATCCCGATTTTCCAAAGCAATTGGCAAAATCGGATTACTCCCACCTTGTCCTTGCCACAGTTTTTGATTAACTAAAGATACTAAAATTACTAGCGGTAGCGCCACAAAATAGCCACCAAAACCCCACAATACCCAGCCACCCCGCCAATCAAAACGGAACCAATCTTTAGGCAAAGGTAAAAATTTCTTGATAGACAGATATAAAACAGTCACTCCCCCTGCTGACATTAAGAGATAGCTTAATAGCACATATAAAGCTTTAGCGCGACTATCAAAACTAGCAGGATTGATTTTAGAAAAACCAAAAAATAAACCAAATATTAGGGGAAGTAAAATTTGTCCTATAAAGAAAAACCCTACTATAAAGACTTGCCAAACAACTTCACCATTCCAAGGCGTTTCCCAAGTAAAATTATCATTTTGAGCAATAAGCGATCGCTTTCCTTGAATTAATAGTTGTACCACCAAAAATATCACTAGCCCTGTACCAATTAAACAGCTAATTACCGGAATTCCCCCAATAATTGCTAACTTAACAATTGCTTGCTGTGCAACCTGTTGTTCCTGTGCTTGTAACTTAACCAAATCATCTTGACGCTGCTGCACATTGTAGAGTTTAATTAAACCCTGATAGCGGAACCAACTATCTAAATCTTTCTGAATTTGTGACTCAGCATTAGGTACTAAGCGCGGTGGTATACTCCACAATCCCACTAAAACTTGCGCTGTCTTAACTGAAGACATTTCCGATTTTTCTGAGTGACGCGCAATTAAATCATTCCAAGTTTTGAGCGCCGCCTCAGTTTCTTTTTGCTTTGTTTGGATTATCCCTAATCGCAAATCTAGCTCATCTCTCAAGCTTTCTAACTGATTAATTGAACCTTGCAACTGTTGCTGAGTAGATGAAGCTTCCTCAACCGGAGGGTATGGCAACTTTTCTTTAGGTGCATCTGAAGCTATAACTGGTTGAGACTGCGCTTGTTGCAGTTGCTTTTGTGCCTTATTTAGACTGCTACTAGCTAAATCAACAGCTTCTGTATACTGCTTAGTCGCAGCCTTTAACGGTTCATTGCCAATTAAATTACTTTGGAGAGCTTTTAAATTTGTATTACCTCCATCTGCTGGGATAAAATCGCCACTACGGTCTACACCCTGCCATTCTGACGCATGGAGCAGTAGATTAGTTTGATATAGTTCTAGACGGCTTTGAATCTGAGGCTGACCCCAGCTTTCTATTAATGAAAGGCTGATCTTGACAACTGCCACAAGTGTCAGCACAATCAAAATTAATCGCTTGATGGTCATAAAATCCCTCTTAGATTAGCTTCGCCTGAGTCGAATTATCGCACCTTCAGACGAAACCTTGATCTTCAGTTTGGTTAAATATTGAGCATCACAACAAGTTACAATGACCTGACTTTGTATGGAGGAAATACCTAATGGCGGTTTCATGTAATAAATCGTGCATCATGGCAGTTGTTGAACAAGAAGCCTTAGAGCCTCTGTTGCTGAAACGCCGTTCTTTTCACCAAATCTCGCTAACTTGGCTAACTCTACCTCATTCAGTCGTACAGACATCTGTTTAGTACGTTTTACTTTTTTATCGGTGTTCATGTGCTATCCATTTGATATACAATAATGATGGTAGTGTATCGATAGCATTTGTGTACAAGGCTTACCGTACCAAGTTAGACCTCAACAACGAACAGAAAACCGTAATGGCAAAACACGCGGGTTTCTCTCGTTGGGTATATAACTGGGGTTTGCGGTTGTGGAAGGATGGCTACAAAGAAGGATTAAAACCAAACGCAACCATTATTAAAAAGCTGTTTACCAATCACGTAAAGCCTCATTACCCCTGGATGAAAGAGTTATCATCAAGGGTTTATCAATACGCATTCATAAATCTTAAATTGGCTTTTAGCAGATTTTTCAAAAAATTAGCAGAGTATCCAAGGTTTAAGAAAAAATATCAAGCAGATAGTTTTGGGTTAGATAATTGTGGTCAGACAATCAAATTAGGTGGTTTACGTCACAAACTGCCCTTTATTGGTTGGGTTAAAACATTTGAAGCACTGCCAGAATGTATAACTAAAAAGGTCACAATCAGTAGGCAAGCAGGGGACTGGTATATTAGCTTTTTTATTGAATTACCAGACCCAGAACCTACACCGAAACAATATCAAATTGTAGGTGTTGATTTAGGTGTTTCTACTCTGGCAACTCTCAGCACTGGTGAGGCTTTTCCTAATCCAAAAGCATTGCGAAAAGTTACCAAAAAGCTGGCACGGCTACAACGCGCACAGAGTCGTAAGATCTATGGGTCTAGTAATTACAAAAAAGCTAGTTTAAAAGTGGCTATACTACACCGCAGAGTTGCTGACATTCGTGCTGATTATCTCCATAAAATAACAACTTATTTAGCTAAGAACCACAGCCAAGTTGTGATTGAGGATCTAAACGTCAGTGGAATGTTAAAAAACCATAGTTTAGCAAGAGCGATTGCTGAGTGCGGATTCTCGGAATTTCGTCGTCAGCTTGAGTACAAGTGTCAGTGGTATGGTTCAGAACTGGTGATAGTTGATAGATTCTATCCTAGTTCTCAATTGTGTTCAAATTGTGGTCAACAACAGAAAATGCCACTTAAAAAACGAGTTTATAACTGTTCAAGTTGTGGCATAAGCTTAGACCGAGATTTGAACGCAGCAATTAATTTGTCAAGAACGGTTGGCTCGACCGGGATAGCCTGTGGAATGGGTGCTGCCTACAGTCCATGATGAAGCAGGAAGTAAACCTCAGATTGTGTATAATTTGTTGGTTATGCACGATTTTTATTAGTTTTATGGAGCAGAAAAGATTGACTACTCGCGTTATTATCGTGCGTCACGGGCAAAGCAGCTATAACAGCCAACGTCGCATCCAAGGTCGTTGTGATGAGTCAGTCTTGACAGAAAAAGGTCGCGCCGATGCCGTGAAAGTTGGTGAGACACTTAAAAGCTTAAAATTTGATGCTATTTATGCCAGTCCCCTACAACGGGCAAAAAGCACCGCAGAAATAATTTTATCCTGCTTGGATTATCCTACCGAATTGCAGACATCTCCTAACCTGATGGAGATTGATTTGCCCTTGTGGGAGAAAATGACTAAGCAGGATGTTAAAGATAAATTTCCTGATGAATATAAGTGCTGGAAACAACGTCCGCACGAATTTTGTATGAGTATTTCTGGGGAAAATGGCTCAAAAGATCACTTTCCCGTTTTAGCGTTGTATGAGCAAGCGCAGCAATTTTGGCAGGAATTATTATCTAGCCGCCAAGGAGAAACCATCCTAATTGTGGCGCACAATGGCATTAACCGCGCTTTAATTAGTACAGCACTGGGAATACCCGCAGCCCGCTACCACTCGATTCAACAATCTAACTGTGGTGTTAGCGTGCTAAATTTCGCTGGTAAGTGGGGTGAATCTGTCCAATTAGAGTCGATGAATCAAATTGGACACATGGGAGTTGCTTTACCAGAACCCAGGGAAAGTCATCCAGTACCGCGTTTATTACTTATCCGTCACGGGGAAACAGAATGGAACCGTCAGACACGCTTCCAAGGGCAAATTGATATTCCACTCAATGATAACGGTCGCCAACAAGCACAAAAAGCGGCTGAGTTTCTCAAAGAAGTACCAATTCACTTAGCGGTTACTAGCCCTATGGTACGCCCCAAGGAAACGGCAGAGATTATTCTGCAATATCATCCTGATGTGCAGTTAGAACTTAATGTTGAATTAAGTGAAATAGGTCACGGGTTGTGGGAAGGGAAGTTAGAAGCAGAAATTGAGCAAGCATATCCTGGTGAATTAGAGCGTTGGCGAAATACACCCGCAGAAGTGCAAATGCCTGAAGGGGAAAATTTACAACAGGTATGGGATAGAGCCACTGAGGCGTGGAATGATATTGTTACGGCTGCGACTAATGAAGCTCAAACTTGTATGGTTGTGGCTCACGATGCTACTAACAAAGTTATTCTTTGTCATGTCATGGGTTTAGGGCTAGAAGATTTCTGGAAAATTAAGCAAGGTAACGGCGCAGTGACAGTAATTGACTACCCGCAAGGTTTAGAAGGAATGCCTGTATTGCAGTCTTTGAATATTACCAGTCACCTTTCTGGTAGCATTTTGGATAAAACTGCCGCAGGCGCTTTATAGAGGGAGGAGAGAGGAGGGAGGAGTTATTTGCTGCTGGATTTACGCAATGATCCCCCTAAATCCCCCTTAAGAAGGGGGACTTTGATGGGATTTCCCCCCCTTTTTAAGGGGTTGCTCAGGGGGATCTAGGTTTCAGGCTGGCGGTGGTTAATGTCCTGTTGCTGCGGCAAAGCTCAACACTTAAAATGCCATATCTATGAATACACTGCTTCAACAAGTAAGAGTATTAGACCCTGTTTCTGGAACTGACAAAATTGCAGATGTGTTAATTGCCGACGGCATGATTAAGTCGGTGGCAGATCAAATTCTGGATTTTCCAGAATATACATTAGTGCAAAATTGTCAAGATATGATATTAGCTCCAGGGTTGGTTGATTTATACAGCCACTCTGGAGAACCAGGCTTTGAAGAACGAGAAACTGTAGAATCGCTGATGAAAGCTGCTGCGGCTGGCGGTTTTACCCGATTAGCAATTCTCCCCAATACACTACCGCCTGTAGATAATTTAGGTGGGTTAGCACAGTTACAACAAAAGGTACAGGGCAAAGAAAATTTTTCCCCATCCCCCCATCAGAGGGAGAGGCGGGAGGAGGGAGGAGAGAGGAGAGGAGAAGGCAAAGATAATTTCTCTCAATACCCCCATCTATATTTTTGGGGCGCTCTCACTATGGGGGTAAAGGGTGAACAAATGACAGAATTAGCTGAGTTGGCTGATGCTGGAGTTGTCGGTTTTGCTGATGGTAAACCAATCCAAAACTTGGGGTTATTACGGCGGATGCTGGAATACCTGAAAAGTTTAGGTAAACCTGTGGCTTTGTTTCCTTGTAATCAGCAATTGGCTGGTAATGGGGTGATGAGGGAAGGTTTTCAATCTGTTTGTTTTGGGTTGCCTGGAAATCCTGCGATCGCAGAATCATCCGCTCTTGCTGCTATTCTAGAAATTGTGGCTGCTACTGATACCCCTGTCCATATTATGCGGGTTTCAACTTCGCGCAGTGTGGAATTAATTCAAGATGCCAAGCAGCGTGGTTTGCCCATAACAGCAAGTACTACTTGGATACATTTATTACTAAATACAAATGCAGTAAGTAGTTATGACCCCAACTTGCACCTAGAACCGCCTTTGGGTAACCCAGATGACCAAGAGGCATTGATTTGGGGAGTTCAAAATGGTATAATAGATGCGATCGCCATTGATCATACACCCTACACCTACGAAGAAAAAACTGTTTCCTTTGGTGAGGCTCCATCTGGTACTATTGGCTTAGAACTGGCGCTTCCCCTGCTCTGGCAAACTTTTGTAGCAAGTGGAAAATGGTCTGCGTTGGAACTGTGGCGCGTCTTAAGCGTTCAACCAGCACAATGCTTAGGTCAATCTCTTGAAGCTATTACTCCTGGTGTTCCTGCCGAATTAATTTTATTTGCCCCAAATCAAACTTGGAACGTTACAACGCAAACACTTAAATCCCGCTCCTCTAACACTCATTGGTTAGGGCAACAAATCACAGGTCAAGTTGTGCAAATTTGGAATAGTTTCCTAAAACCAATGTAGAGACGCGAAATTTCGCGTCTCTACATTTTCTTTTACTTAGCAGAAGGATATAGCGGCTCTGGATTTACTTCTCCTACACGATTAATTGGCCAGAAGCGCACCGCCGCCCTACCAATAATTTTCTCACTAGGAACGAATCCCCAATAATGGCTATCGTAACTGTTGTTACGATTATCCCCTAGTACTAAATAAGAATTAGAAGGTACTTTTACAGGTCCCCAATTATAGTGGGGTTCTTCTTCAATATACTTTTCTCGCAGAGCTTGATCGTTAACATAAACCCGTCCGCCTTTCACCTCAACTTTATCGCCAGGTGTACCAATTACCCGTTTAATGAAAGCATCGTGGAAATTTTGCTTTGCTAGGGCTTCAGTAGGGGAAAACACTACAATATCTCCGCGCTGGGGAGTTTTGAACTTGTAGCTTAATTTATCTATAATTAGGCGATCGTTAATTTGCAGCGTTGGCAACATTGAGCCAGATGGGATATACCGTGCTTCTGCTACGAAAGAACGAATCCCAAATGCCAAAATTGCACTTAGCCCAATTGTTTTTACGGCTTCAACCCAGGGGTTTTCAGACTTTTGCTGGGGTATATTTTCAGATGGTTGATTTTGCACGCGAGTCATAGATAGTTAATTACGCTGACCGATAAGGAGGTAAGTGGTTTCTAAATTAGAAATTTCTTTCAATTAAAAGGAATTGTTTGCTACTCTGATCTTATGAATTTTGGTGGATGATGGTTTCATCCTTAAATAAATTTGCTCTTTGCATATAAATCTCATCATTTCTCAATTTTAATCGAACCTTACCACTTTGGACTAGAGGTTTCGTAGCAAAAAACAAATTTTTCTAACTTTTGACGCAGATATTCATACATAAACTCCTATGTCTAACCCTAGCTCTTTAACTATCCGCCGTTCTCGCATTCTCTTACCCACAGGTGAGATTTTGGTGGGAGATGTGCAAATTCGCGATTAAGAGATAATTCAGGTTGCGCCTGAAATTCCGGTGTCTGACACTGATAAAGTAATAGACGCAGAAAATTTAACTTTGTTGCCTGGAGTTATCGATCCGCAGGTACACTTATAGAGAACCAGGCTTGGAACACAAGGAAGACTTGTTTACAGCCAGTTGCGCCTGTGCTAGAGGTAGGGTAACTTCGTTATCTAGAAATGCCGAATACGCGCCCGCTTACTACTAGCCAAGCAGCTTTAGATGATAAGTTGCGTCGGGCAGCAGAAAAGTGTTTAGTTAATTAGGGCTTTTTTATTGGCGCAACAGGGGATAATATACCTGATTTGTTAGAGGCGAATCCCGTATGTGGGATTAAAATTTTTATGGGTTCGATGCACGGCGCATTATTGGTGGATCAAAAAGATGTGCTGGAGAATATTTTTGCTCATGGAGAATGATAACGAAATCCTCTGGCAAGCATTACTCGATGGTGTAATTGATTTTATCGCAACTGACCACGCACCACACACTTTAGCAGAAAAAGCGCAAACTTATCCGAATAGTCCTTCAGGTATGCCTGGGGTGGAGACATCTTTAGCGTTAATGTTGACACAAGCAATGCAAGGACGTTGTACTGTGGCGCAAGTTGCTAACTGGATGTCTACGGCTGTGGCAAAAGCGTATAAGATACCTAAGAAGGGTGCGATCGCTCCTGGTTATGATGCTGATTTAGTCTTAGTAGATTTGGATAACTACCACCCAGTTTTGCGGGAAGAAGTTGTTAGTAAATGTGGTTGGAATTCTTTTGAAGGTTGGAATTTAACTGGATGGGCTGTATTTACAATTGTCGGCGGTAAAGTTGTTTATGAGCGTGGCAAATTAAATACAGATGTGCGTGGGGAAGCATTAAGATTTGATGGTGATTGATTATGTTATCCTGAAGTAAGGCAACAAAGTAAGGAATAATTGTAATGGCTAGTGCGACCATTACGACTAAAGGACAAGTAACTATTCCTAAAGAAATTAGGGATTATCTCAACCTGGATGCAGGTAGTAAGGTTGATTTTGTGATTGATGAAAATGGGACAGTTAAAATTATCCCTTTAAATGTGCCGATTCAAAAGCTATCAGGAATATTACATCGGGAAAATATGGTGGCTGCAACTTTAGAGGAAATGGAAGCAGCAATTATCTTGGGTGCAAGTGATTGGACTTGATACAAATATTTTAGTTCGCTACGTGACCCTGAATTTGTCAAATGCTATCTAAAACATCCTTAAAGTGCTTTTTATTTTTTTCCGCTTCAATTTCAGCGTCAATTTTGCTTTGTACCTCTCTTTGTAGCTCTATTAGTTCATCAATAGCATTTTGAATTGCTTTAAATTCAGTCACGTCTCCTTGTTCTGTATCGAAATCATAGCCTTCGCCGTCGTAATTAGAATAGTCGAACCATCCTGATACTTTTGTAAAAATTTTATTGTCTTTAAAATATTCAAATTTATAAAAATATGAAATACTTCCATAATCCTTTCTTTCTACATCAACACAAAAATTGATGTAAGTTTGATTTTCAGATCCGATTAAATCTGCTTGTGCTTCCATGCGAAAATCCTCAAAATGATATGGGAAATCATCTTTATCAAAATCTCGATCTTCTGGATAAACAAGCTTTTCAAACATCCATGTTTTTTCTCTAATTCTTTGTGTTAGTTTTTCAACACAATCCTCGATAAAAATTGCTTTCTCAGTTTTACTCATAGTAATAAGTAATTCTTGAAACAGGCATATATGGGCGCACCTTTTCCATTATTCATATTATCTGTCAAATTGATAAAAATTGCAAGTGGTTCTGGCAAGATTTACTACTCAATCTGGATGCAGAGCATCCGTACTATGTGTTCCCAGGTAGAACCTGGGAACGAGTATCCCCCCTCTCCGTTAACGGGGAGGGGGATAGGGGGTGGGGTTTACTGTCTTGCTAACAATGGAGCAGCTTTTAACAACGTCTGCGTATAAGGATGCTGAGGATTTGTAAAGATATCGTGAGTTTTTCCTAACTCCACAATTTGACCACTATTCATTACAGCAATACGATCGCACAAAAACCTCGCTAACCACAAATCGTGAGTAATAAACAAATACGTTAAGTTAAATTCATCTTTTAACTCCAACATTAAATCTAGTACTTGCGATTGCACACTAGCATCCAACATACTCACAGGTTCATCACAGATTAACAACTTCGGACGAGTAATTAAAGCCCGTGCGATCGCAACTCGTTGTTGTTGTCCCCCAGATAAATCAGAAGGATATCTTTGATAATATTCTTCTGCTGGAGTTAACCCAACTCGTTCCAGCATTTTGATTACCTGTTCTTTTGCTGTATCTTTAGTAGCAAGATTGTGAATAAATAACGGATCGGCAATACTTTCTCCCACTGTCATTAACGGATTAAGACAAGCATGAGGATCTTGAAATACCATTTGGATATCACGCCGTGAAGCTCTTACCGACTGAGTAGACAGCTTAGTTAAATCTTTTCCAAAAAATTCAACTGCCCCACTTGTAGCGCGAATCAACTGTAAAATAGTGCGAGATAAAGTACTTTTACCACAACCCGATTCTCCCACTAATCCTAAAATTTCCCCTTGATACAAATCAAGATTAATATTATCCACAGCCTTAATAACTGTGTCTTCTTGCTTAAACAGCTTCTCAATAAAATTACGTTCTAAAGTATAGTACTGCTTCAAATCAGTCACACGCAAAACCACTGGAGTCGCTTCCACCCCATCCGCTACATCCGCTACAACATCCGTTGCTTCCTTTTCACTTACTGCTTGAATATGCAAAGCAGCTTCTAAAAGCGATCGCGTATACTCATGCTGTGGATTTTGAAAAATCTTTTGAGTAGCGCCAGTTTCTACTATTTTGCCTTGGTACATCACAGCAATGCGATCGCAATATTCCCCCACCATTGCCAAATCGTGAGAAATTAAGATCAGCGCCATATCCCGCTCACGACATAAGCGAGTTAACTCTTGTAATATCTGCGCCGATACAGTTACATCTAAACTGGTAGTTGGTTCATCAGCGACAATTAACTTAGGATTGAGGAGTAACGCAAGTGCGATCGCCACCCGTTGTCGCATCCCACCACTAAACTCATGGGGATACTGCGCCCATCGACTCGCTTGTATTTTGACAGCTTCTAAAGTTTCAATTGCTTTTTCCTTCGCTTGTCGCCTTGATAATTGTGGTTGATGGGCTTGCAACGTTTCTAAACAATGCTCACCAATAGTCATTAAAGGATCAAGGCGCGTCATCGGATCTTGAAATATCAGCGCCACCGCTTCACCACGAAACCGCCGTAACTCAGCAGGTGTCAAATCAAACACCGACTGACCATTAAAACTTACTTTACCCTCAACTTGGCTTCCGGCTGGTAACAGGCGCATTGCTGCCCTTCCCAGCGTAGATTTACCACAACCCGACTCCCCAACCAAACCTAACTTTTCTCCAGGTTGGAGAGTAAAAGAAACGTCATCTACAGCCCATTGTGTCTGAGTGGTAGTGCGGCTGTTGGGATAGGATACCCGCAAAGAATCGACATTAAACAAAACTTGGCTCATTTTAGCGCATCGCGTATTAGCGTTTAGCTATCAGCTTAGTGGGAAATACTTGATCAAGAGTAGCTAATTATTAGACCTCTTGCAGAAGTAAAATTTTAGATAATTAACCGCAGATGCACGCAGATACACGCAGATAAAATCCCAAATTTATCGACTTATACCAGAGGCTTATTGAACCATAACTTCTTTTATAACCTATCCGAGAAGTGGTTTGAGGGGATTTTTTACCACAGATAAACACAGATGGACACAGATAAATATAGAGGTTGATTCACATCAAATAGCTTTTTCCGATAGGCTCTTAGTTATGATTTGTAGGTTGGGTTAAGCGCAGCGCAACCCAAGCAAAACCCTTATAAAGAGTTGGGTTTCACTTCGTTTAACCCAACCTACGTTGATCGTAAGTGATTAAACAGACTTGATATTAGTGCTTAAGTAAGTAGAAATTATCAAAATAGCTTTCCCACTCAATAGTTATAGATTTGGCTGATTGAGGAAAGAAGTTTTATCTTTTTCACAACGCCTCATCAAATAAGCAGCCGCAAAATCTCCATTAGGGTGCTTTTC
>JBARVL010000088.1:0-22923 GCA_049646245.1 Crinalium sp.
TTATAGCAGTCGCCAGGGAGGTTAGGGCATTTTTTATTTTGAAACCCTTGTAAGCATTGGCTTTTAAAAAAGCTGACGGCTGTAGGCGCTCTGCGCCGTGGCGAAGCCTAAGCTGACAGAGGAACCGCTATATAATCTTCTCCGCCCTCAACGCGCATAGGGTGGAGAAGTTACTTGGGAGTTTTTGTAGTATAATTGTAGTATTAAGCAATGCAGAGCAAGATTGCGACTGCAAATTTGTCCAAGTACCTCAAATGCCATATAAACCACTCAACTTATCAACGCCAGTCCCGATATTGTCTTGGGCAAACCACGAACTAGGGCATCAGGAAATCAAAATGGCAAAAAACACTGCTTCCCTGCCCTTTGTATTCAAGCACGTTGCCCTGATGCCAGATGTTCACCTGGGCAAGGGGGCGCTGGTTGGTAGTGTAATTGCCACCAAAGAAGCGATCATTCCTGCTGCTGTCGGAGTAGATATTGGTTGCGGGATGGCAGCTATTAAAACTCCTTACACTGCGGATCAATTAGAAGGTAAGCTCAAGAAAATTCGTCTGGATATTGAGGCAGCAATTCCAGTTGGGTTCAATCAAAATAAGGACACCGACAAAACAGTTGATAACTGGCAAGGCTGGCAGCAGTTTAAAGACTTGCATCCAGGCGTACAGCATTTAGAATCCAAAGCGATGAAGCAAATGGGTTCATTAGGCGGGGGAAATCATTTTATCGAGGTTTGCCTAGATACTGAAAACAGCGTGTGGCTAATGCTGCATTCTGGTTCACGAAATATCGGCAATATGTTGGCACAATGCCACATTAGTACAGCTAAAGAACTCACCCGACTTGCTAATACGCAACTGCCAGATTTAGATTTAGCTTATTTTGTCCAAGGTACACCGGAGTTTGCCGCATACTGGCGCGATTTACAATGGGCGCAAAACTACGCCCGATTCAACCGAGAAGCGATGATGGCACGCTTCAAGCGGATTATTGAAAAACATTTAGCAGGTGGCAAACAAGCTAAACCGCTACTTGAGGTTAATTGTCATCATAACTATGCAGAGCAGGAGGTTCATTTTGGTGAAGAAGTTTATGTTACTCGCAAGGGTGCAGTCCGCGCCCGTGAACAAGACTATGGCATAATTCCTGGTTCAATGGGGGCTAAATCTTTCATTATTAAAGGGAAAGGTAATGCCCACAGCTATCAGTCGTGCAGTCACGGGGCGGGTCGGTTGATGTCACGCAATAAGGCAAAGGAAAACTTTAGCCTTGATGATTTGCTTGAACAAACTCAAGGGGTTGAATGTCGTAAGGATACTGGGATTTTAGACGAAATTCCTGGTGCTTACAAACCAATTGAGCAGGTAATGGCAAATCAGTCTGATTTGGTCGAGGTAGTAGCAACCCTGAAGCAGGTTGTGTGCGTGAAGGGGTAAAAAATACTCAATATGGTTTGACATCCTCTCCGCACGTCGCTGCGCTATGTACGGAGATTCCAAGCATCACTGCTATAGTTTCCTCTTTCCACGACTTGTCTTATGTTGAGGAGTTTTCTCACCAACGCAGAGGACAATATCTTCAGAGGCGTTTAACGTTCCTGCTTGCCCAGCAGTACGGAGTCCGATCTCAAGTATGTTTAACGCGGCATTGTGATCTCGATCTAATGCCATCCCACAGTTATGACACCTATGGGTTCTGGTACTAAGAGATTTCTTCACAATATCTCCACAACTGGAGCATTTTTGAGAGGTATACATCGGTGGTACTGGCACTGTTATGACACCAAACACCTTGCCAAAATACTCCAGCCACCCTAGAAAAATTGTCCAAGACGCATCTAGTATCGACTTGGACAATTTTTTGTTTTTAACCATATTCTTCACCTGCAAATCCTCGTAAACCACCACGTCTGCCGACTGGATTACGCACCTTGCTAATTTCACAGCAAAGTCTTTACGCCGTCTACTTACTTTGAGGTGTTTTCTACCTAAGCGATTTCTCGCCTTAGCTTTATTTTTAGAGCCTTTATTTGTACGAGAAAGTCTACGATTAAGGCGTTTTAGTGCCTTTTCAGACTTCCTCAAGTAGCGGGGGTTGTCAACAGTTTTACCAGTTGAATCAGTATAGAAATGAAGCAAGCCAACGTCTAAACCTAGAGTTCTCCCAGTTGGTTCTCTTTTTTCAATACGTTTAACATCAAGGCAAATTTGTACATAGTACCCATCGGCTCTACGAACTACCCTGATCCTCTTAATTTGGGTGAGTTGGTAGTAGTGCAAGTCGCGGGTTCCCCACATCCGAAATGTGCCAGCACCAAAGCCATCAGTAAAGGTGATTTCGCGCCTATCTTCTGATATTTTCCACCCACAGGTTTTGTATTCAGCAGAGGCGTGATTCAGTAGTTTGCGAAATTTTGGAAATCCCTTTTTTCCTGACTTTTTAGCTTTGCAGTTTTCGTAAAATCTAGCAATAGCTGACCATGCCCTTTCAGCAGAAGCTTGTCTAGCCATTGAATTTAACTTCTTTGCCCAAGAATACTCTTTGGCAAGTACCTTGCAGTAATTATTAAGGTCATACTTGTTCTTGCCTGGATTATCCATCCAGTACCGAATGCAGCTATTCCTAACAAAAAGAGCAGTACGCAATACTTCGTCCAGTATGCGATACTGCCCCTCTGTTCCCTTTAGCTTATATTCAAAAACAAGCATAGTATTAATTACGTTTATGCTATGTATATTAGCATAGACTGTAAAACAAGTGGGTATCGTTGGCGTAGCCTGCCGTAGGCATACCCACTTGTATTTACCACCTCTCAACGCCTGCGCTTCACTGCGTTTCGCACTCTTGTCTTCTCGGTGATAGGATAAAAGAACTCAGACACGCAAACCTATAAATATGCTAGAAATTAGCAACAATTGAAATCGCTTAAAAATTATTTAGAGGGTATGTGGAGGTATGCTATGTCAGATTTAGATCGTGGAATTATGAAGTTTAAGGGGGCAGATTCCCCAAAAGCAGTGATTATCTCATCTGTGCTAGTTTTAGGTGGCATCGGCTTCCTACTTTGGTGGGCATTGCAAAGTGCCTACGTGGTTAATTAAAAGGTAACTCGCAGAGTACGCAGAGTAGTTTTGCACTAAGGATAATAAGCTGGGGTGCGATCGCTCTTTGATTGCACTAATCAACTAATCTCAACATAAATATGGGGCAATCCGATCAGGATTGCCCCATACTCATAATTAATAGTTTTCTAATCTTTAATTAGGACTTGCTTGCCTCATCTTGTAGGCGAGATACAACATTGTAATCATCCGCACTTGCGGGAGTTCTAGATTCGGAAACACCTTCAGTAGCACCACCAATGGCTTTCCATGCTGCAAAACCACCCTTGAGTTCAGCTACACACTCAAAACCAGCTTGGCGCAATGAAGAAGCGGCACTCGCAGTTGCTTCGTCGGTTTCGCCATAAACATAAATATCGCGGCTGGGTTCTAGACTAGATTTAGCGCGGTCTACCAACTGATCCACAGGCATCGCCATTGCGCCCATGATATGACCATCGTTGAATGTCTCGCGATCGCGCACATCAAGAATTGTAAAAGCTGGTTCGCCCCATTCTAAACGTGACTTCAAATCTTCAACTGAAGATTGACTTTTCAATCCTGGTGGAGTAGGGGTAACTTCTGGCAAATTATCTTTAGCGCCTTTAATTGACTCACTTACCTTATTAGTGGCGTTTTCAACACCTTCTGTAATTTTGTCTTTAGCGTTTTCCAAGTTTTCTGAAATGTTTGACATGATTTAAAATCTGATTACTTAACTTTAAATGAAATTTAGCAATGAATTTATACTTAACTTCTCTTTCTTGGGAGGTAATATGTAAATAATCTAACTTTAGACAGACGTGATTATCTAAATTAGTATGCCATGCGAATAGTCTCAATGATTAAGGAATATAATCCTTAGAAAGGATACTATTATTTTATGATTGCTATATGTCAATTTAAAATTTTTACAAAAATGACAAGTCTGTTTTTTTGATCGCAGATGTGAGCAGATTAACGCAGATGACGCAGATGTAACCGAATATTTTATCCACTTATGCAATAAATCTAATAGTTGAATATTAAATTAAAAATTTTAAGTATTAAGCCAAAGAAAAATCTCAGTTTGAATATATAATTTATCTGATAGATATACATGAGGTACGCTCTAACTAACCTGAGATAAAACATAAATTTAAAGGTGTAATTTAAAACAAACTTATCATAAAAAATAAAGGTGTGATTTTTGTTAAAATGGTAAATAAATAAATTGCTAGTAAATTATATTTAAATGATCTGCCATATCATAAATAAATCAAGCAAAATTACCTCGTATAGATTGTAAATACTATGGCACTTGGGATTCAACCTTTGCCCACAGAGGTAGTAAACTTAATTGCTGCTGGAGAGGTAATAGACTCGATGGCAGCAGTTGTACGCGAATTGGTAGAAAATGCTTTAGATGCTGGAGCCAATAGAATTGTAGTATCTTTATGGACAGATCAGTGGCGGGTGCGCGTTGCAGATAATGGTAGTGGGATGGTGCTAAATGATTTAGTACAAGCAGCAGTTGCACATAGTACCAGCAAAATCCGCCAATGCGAAGATTTATGGAAGATTACTAGCTTAGGATTTCGTGGCGAAGCTTTACATAGCATAGCTCAATTGGCATCTTTAGAGATTTTGAGCCGTGCAAGTAACAGCAGTGAGGGGTGGAGTGTTACTTATAATACTCAAGGGGAAGCGGTTGATGTTTCGGCTTTTGCGATCGCACCTGGTACTGTAGTTACAGTATCTAATTTATTTGGTAGTTGGGCTGCTCGTCGTCAAGGTTTACCCCCGATGTCGCAACAAATGCGAGCAGTGCAAGCTATTATTCATCAAATTGCTTTATGTCATCCCCATGTTACTTGGAATGTACAGCAAAATGGACGCGAGTGGTTCAGTATTAGTCCTGGTGTTACAGCTAGACAAATTTTACCTCAGTTATTGCAGCAAGTAAGGTTAAGCGATCTGCAACAATTAACAGTTACAGTACCTACACCGCAAACTGTCGGAGTGCAGGAAAGCGGAGGTGTAGGGGAGAATAAACTAGATTTTGCTTCAATTCCTAACTTATCTGATCAAAATAGTTATGTAAATTCCTCACTATATATAGTATTAGGATTACCCGATAGATGCCATCGCAGACGTGCAGACTGGGTGCGAGTAGCTACCAATAGACGGATGGTGCGATCGCCACAATTAGAGCAAACTATATTAGGAGCATTTCAGCGTACTTTACCACGAGATCGCTACCCTATTTGTTTTCTGCATTTAGATATTTCTCCTCATCAAATAGACTGGAATCGTCATCCCGCCAAAGCAGAAATTTACCTACACCATCTTACTTATTGGCAAGAACAAGTAGCGCAAGCAATTGAGCAAGTTTTGCGAATAAATCCAGAACTTCTTCCAGAGACACTGCATACAGAAAGAGTGACACAATTACTTAAAGCTTCTGAAGCTCAAGGTGGGTATAATGTGGGACGTTCAATTCAAGAATTACCACCGAAGCAAAGTACAAATAAAGTTAATGATATGGGATTTATTGAACTAAAAGCGATCGCACAAGTTCACAATACTTATATAGTGGCAGAACATCCTACTGGATTATGGTTAGTAGAACAACATATTGCCCATGAGAGAGTATTGTATGAGCAATTATGCGATCGCTGGCAACTTATACCCTTAAAAGCGCCAGTAATTCTCACCCAACTAACGCCAGCGCAACTAGAACAACTTCAACGATTAAATCTTGATGTTCAACCCTTTGGCGAACAATTATGGGCAATTCGCACAGCACCAGAAATTTTAGCGCAACGAGATGATTGCCAAAACGCCTTATGGGAAATTAGCTTAGGAGGTGACTTACAAACTGCCCAAGTAGCAACCGCCTGTCGTAGTGCTATTCGTAATGGTAAACCCTTAAGTCTAAAAGAAATGCAGACCTTATTAGATCAGTGGAAAAGCACCCGCAATCCTCGTACTTGTCCCCACGGACGACCAATTTATTTATCATTAGAAGAATCTGCTCTAGCGCGTTTTTTTAAGCGTCATTGGGTTATAGGTAAAAGTCATGGGATTTAAAATTAATAACCCACTAGCGATTTAAACCAGATCAATTTCCGAAAATAAGTAACTCAACATAATTAAACATAAAACAAACTCCCCTCCCCTTGATAAGGGGAGGGGCTGGGGTGGGGTTCTTTCTGATATTTTTTAAGGTTGTTTTACTTACTGCTATACATCCTACTGTAGAGACGTGATATATCGCGTCTCTACTTACTTTTTGCGATACAGCCAATTTTCATCTAATTAAATTATTATTTAATATAGTATTAAGCGTTGCTATATGAATAACTCTCCAACAATCGCTTCTGTTTCATTAAATATTATCTTACTTTTTATAATATTATTTTTGCTATATCAAAAAGGCTCTGTCAATAAAGCTTTTATTGATTTTTGTGCAAGTGTATCATTACCCACAGACAATTTAATTACAAAATCTTGGTGGGTCAAGGAAATTAGCCATCAAGTTAGCTTGACGCAATCTCAGGAATACAACGTTTGCATATTCGGTGACTCAATTACTTCTCCTCTAAGTAATACATTAGGTGAGCATACTTTTAATTTTGCCGTGAAGGGCATGAGTAGTGTTTCTCTAATTGAGCAATTACATAAATTAGCTGCTGCTCATGTTAGATGTCAAAAAGCAATTATTGCCATTGGTACAAACGATGCTTGTTACCATATTGATGATTATACTTTTATTAATAATATGCAGCAGTCAATATCTTTAGTAAGAGAAATGGGTGCTAATCAAGTAATTTTAATCCCTGCTTTTTACTCAACTGTTGCAGCAAGCCTCAACCCATTATTAGCAGGTACAATTACCAGAGTGGAGGAAATTAATCAATTAATTAATCAAATTGCCGAAAGTCAAAATGTTTTAGTAAATGCGGAATGTATACAGGACTTATTTGAGGGAAAATCGCTGAAAAAGAATTTAACTACTGATGGTGTTCATCTAAATGCTGATGGACAAAAAATATATCGACAAGGGTTAATAAAGCTGATTTAATAAATAATATTATGTCACTGATATCTTGCATTAATTAACGCGAGCATGAGGCAGAGCCTCGACGCATTCGTTCCCAGGTTTAACCTGGGAACGAGATTAAAACGCGCACCCTCCCCTTAATTTAACCATTCTCGATTAATTTGGATACCTCTGCTTTCCATTGTTTGTTCAAATAAATCTGTAGGCAATGCTTGTTCTACAACCCAAACACCAGGCTTAGTGAGTTTGCCATCAAGCATTAGTTGAGCAAGACTGCCAGTACCGCAGGCGGCTGCAACTGATGTATTTTTATGTACTAAAGTTGAGCAATAACTTGCTGGTTGTCCATCCTTGCTACCCGTGACTTCAGAACGAATCGCTACGCCAACACCACTGAGTTTGTCAGTAAAATCGGTCATGCGGTGACTAACATGAGCAAGAAATTCAATTACTGCTGAATTTCTCAGCCAACTAGCGGGCCACCAGTGGGCAACACTCCAAGTAAGATAGTTGTAAAAATCTGGGACTGTACCAAATTTAGTAATTACAGTTTTGACAGGAAAGGTGTCTGGTAAGGTGAATGTTTCTGGCATATCGAACCAGTAAACACCAGTACGACCGTAAGGTGCTGGAAATTGAATCATTTCGCGATCGCTATAAGGTTTCACCATTTGCCACTTACCGTCTATCCACGACTCAAACTCACGGCGTAACCCCAAAAATGTCGTTCGCATCACCGTAACACCAGCACCACCAGATCCAGCTACTACATAACTTAAGTGAATGCGTTCTGCTTCATCTAGTTGCTCTACGCCCTCTCGCACCATGCTATTAGAAATACCAGGGAAAATGCCTGTGTTAACAATTGCTGTAACCCCAGCAGTCTCAGCTTCAGGTTTGCAGTCAAGCACTTTACGAGTAAAAGAACGGTGATCGCTGACATCTAGATAGTTGACACCTTGTTCTATGCAACTTTTAAGAACTTTAGCATCGCGGTAGTGAAACGGACCAGCACAATGAATTACCAGATTTGAGGATGCGATCGCATTTTTCAGGCTATCCTCCTCATCCAAATCTATTGCCAAAAATTTCACCTGCGAACCTAGCTGGGAACCTAACGCCGTTCCATTGCCTGAATTCCTGCCTGTAATAATAATTTCAGCATCAGTATGGGCAATTAAATCTTGTGCCACACTGCTACCTATCCGTCCTGTCCCCCCAAGAATTAAAACTTTGTTCATTGATAATTGTTAATTGATAATTGTTAATTGATCCTATTTTTGCGTGTTTCTCTTCATCGGTAGTAAGAATGACATCTGATCTTTGACATCCTCCCCGCACTTCGCTATCGCTATGTACGGGGATTCCAAACATCACTGTTTGGGTTTCCTCTTTCCACGATTTACCTTACACTGAGGAGTCTCCTCACCAGTGCAGAGAGTAGTATCTCCAGAGGCGTTTGACGTTACTGCTTGCCCAGCAGTACGGAGGCCTGTCTCAAGTATGTTCAGTGCAGCATTCCAGTCTCGATCAAGTACTGTCCCACAATGATGACATTTATGCGTTCTAGTACTCAGAGATTTTTTCACAACCTCGCCACAGGTAGAACATTTCTGTGAAGTGTAGTGTGGTGTTACTGGTATCGTTAAAACACCAAATACTTTCCCGAAATACTCTAGCCACCCACGAAAAATTGTCCAAGACGCATCAGTTATCGACTTGGACAATTTTTTATTTTTAACCATATTCCTCACCTGTAAATCCTCGTAGGCTACTAAGTCTGCCGACTGGATGACGCACCTTGCTAATTTCACAGCAAAGTCTTTACGCTGCCTACTTACTTTCAGGTGTTTTCTACCTAAACGATTTCTCGCTTTGGCTCTGTTTTTGGAACCTTTGGTTGTTCTAGAAAGTCTCTTATTGAGTCGTTTTAAGGCTTTCTCAGACTTTCTTAAATAGCGAGGATTTTCAACTGTCTGCCCGTTTGAATCGGTATAGAAATGAGCTAGTCCTACATCTAAACCTATGGTTTTACCTGTAGGTTCTCTTTTTTCAACACGATTAACATCAAGGCAGATTTGTACATAGTACCCATCGGCTCTACGAACTACCCTAACCCTTTTAATTTGATTAAGTTGGTAGTAATGTAAATCGCGGGTTCCCCACATCCGAAATGTACCAGCACCAAAGCCATCGGTAAAAGTAATTTCACGCCTATCTTCTGATATCTTCCACCCACAAGTTTTGTACTCAGCAGATGCGTGAGTCATTAATTTGCGGAATTTTGGAAACCCTTTCAATCCTTGCTTTTTAGCTTTGCAGTTTTCGTAAAACCTAGCAATAGCTGACCATGCCCTTTCAGCAGAAGCCTGTCTAGCCATTGAGTTTAACTTCTTTGCCCAAGGATATTCCTTGGCGAGTATCTTGCAGTAATTGTTGAGGTCATACTTGTTCTTACCTGGATTATCCATCCAGTAGCGAATACAAGAGTTCCGAACAAAAAGGGCAGTCCGCAATACTTCATCAAGTATGCGATACTGCCCCTCTGTTCCCTTTAACTTGTATTCAAAAACTAGCATGACCAACAACTATATTTATGCTTTGTATATTAGCATAGATGGCAAAACAAGTGGATATCGAATCCACTTGTTTTGCCACCTTTCATCCCCAAGCTCCACTGCGTTTCGCACTCTTGTCTTCTCGGTGAATAGATAAAAAAGATGATTTTGGAGTTAAAGAAATAATTTTATGCGTCGATTTGCTATTACGGTCTGGTATGGTGGTGTAGCATTGCTCTTCATCGGCATTTTTCTGATCCTGATAGGCATCGCGTCCTCAGCCTACATAATTTTGTTTGGAATCTTGTCTGTCTGGTTTGGCTTCTGGCTTTGTCAGCGTGGAGGCAAGCTATGGGTAGGTGATCGAAGTAACGGAAAAACTGCCAAAAAACTTAAATAGAATCGCTTAATAATTTCCGCAATTTGTCAATCCGTAATTATACTGATTGAACTAATTAAGATTGTTTAAATATCCCTAATCTTTCCCTAGCCTGTGTCAATTTTATGTTGATAGGCTGGAAACAGGGGCGATTTTTTGATAAAGATTTACAAGCGATCGCACTTTACTCACTCTTCACTCGCACTTGCGATCGTAATAAGATCCAACCCACGACTACCAAAACCGCACTTATAGCCAAAAATCCCAAATCCCAAGCAAGTTCATTTGCTCCTGACTTCACATGGTGAATGCCCAAAATGTGGTGATCAATTAAACCCTCAATTAAATTAAAACTACCTGCACCAATAGCCAAACAAGCACCAAATATCTTAGGCGAACTCAAAATATTTCCCACCTGACTAGCACGCCAGAGCAAAACAAACCCAACAGCTATAACTATATATATCCCCCACAAAAATAATCCATCCCAAAGGGTATTTAATTCTAAATTAGAAGTGTTCGTCAGGGGTTTAACACTTGATAGCATATGATGCCATTTCAAAATTTTGTGCAGCACAATTCCATCAAATAATCCTGCTAGTCCTATTCCCAACAAAATACCAGCAGCAATCATTAATTCAGAGTTATTTTGTGGTTTTTCCATACAAGCTTTTGTAGATAACTCATTAATTTAATTGAGAGTAAAGCTTGTTAGGTAACTCAGCCATTGCACTAAAGTAGGATTTATAGCAGTAGAGACGCGAAATTTCGCGTCTCTACATCATGCGCCTTTGTGACAAATGGTTTCAGAAATTGAGATTAATTCTTAATGCCAGTTGTCGCAATACCACGAATAAACTGCCTTTGACCAATAATAAAGAGTAAAATCACTGGCACAGTAGCAATCACTACTGCTGCCATTAATAATTGCCAACTATTAGTAAATTGCTCTTGAAAATCTGCCAAAGCTAACTGCACTGTTCTTAACTCTGGTCGCGTTGTAAATACTAAAGGCTTAAATAAATCATTCCACTCACCAATAAAAGTAAAGAGAAACAGCGTCACCAAAGCTGGTCGAGATAACGGCAGCATGACGCGCCACAAAATTTGCAGTCGGTTAGCGCCATCAAGTGCCGCCGCTTCTTCTAATTCCACTGGGATAGTTAAAAAATATTGGCGCAAGAGAAAAATTCCAAATCCACTCGCTGCTGTTGGTAAAATTAATGCCCAGTAAGTGTTAATTAAATGTCCCCATTTCAATACTAAAAAAATCGGAATTACTAATATTTGAAACGGAATCACCAAAGTTGCTAAGACAATCAGCAATACTGCTTGCCGTCCCCTAAATTTTAATCTTGCCAAAGCATAACCTGCTAATGCCGACGTGACAATTTGAAATCCTGTCACGGCTAAAGCTACTAGGGTTGAATTAGCAAAGGCTAACAAAAAGTTACCACGCTGCCAAGCTGCCTGATAATTCGCTACAGTGAATTTGGATAGGGTTTGTCCAGGGGTAGCGCCAGTAGTTGTCAGGGAAGTAAGTAATACTACAGCTAGTGGTAACAATACTACAAATGCGATCGCCAGTAGTAAAACTAAACTTAGCGATTTCCAAATGCTTACTGAAAGTTGGTATAAATGTGTTTTAGGCATTAATACTCATTTACGCTTATGCTTAGAGAATCAGATGGGATATTCTTCCAATTGGGGAACAGTTTAAACCAATGGTAAGGTCTAACATAGAAGTTTGTTAAGTTAAGTTAAACTACCATTTTGAATCTCACCCTCAAACAGGGTTGACCTATCTTGTATCCGAGTTAAGAACACAGGAGATAATCGGTTTATGGCGCAAATTGCAGCCAGCTTAGAAATTGACTTCCAAAGCGAAACATATAAAGATGCCTATAGTCGCATCAATGCGATCGTCATTGAAGGTGAACAAGAAGCATACGAAAATTACACTAAACTAGCTGAACTACTACCAGAATCTAAGGATGAGTTGATTCGCTTATCCAAAATGGAGATGCGTCACAAGAAAGGATTTGAAGCTTGTGGTCGCAATCTTCAAGTTACAGCAGATTTAGAATTTGCCCGTAACTTTTTTTCTAGACTGCACGAAAACTTTAAGGTTGCAGCAGAAGCAGGTGAAATTGTCACCTGCTTGCTAATTCAATCACTGATTATAGAATGCTTTGCGATCGCAGCATACAACATCTATATACCTGTAGCCGATGATTTCGCCCGCAAAATCACTGAAGGCGTAGTAAAAGATGAGTACACTCACCTAAATTTTGGTGAAGTTTGGCTAAAAGAACACTTTGAAGAATCCAAAGCTGAACTAGAAACAGCCAATCGTCAAAACTTACCTATAGTCTGGCAGATGCTAAATCAAGTTGCCAAGGATGCTGGGGTTTTGGCAATGGAAAAAGATGCCTTAGTCGAAGACTTTATGATTGCCTACGGCGAAGCCCTGAGTAATATTGGCTTTACCACTCGCGATATCATGCGGATGTCAGCCTACGGTCTTACCGCAGCTTAGTAATCAAATCTCGCACGAAATGTAGAGACGCGCCACTGCGCGGCTCTATATTTAATCTGGGCTAAAAGTACTTACCGACTTTTCTCCTGACCAATCTGTAAAGGTAGTTTCATTTTTGTAATGTCTTGGAGTTTGTAATAACAAGCGCCAAGCAACAGCCCAATCTAAGATATATTTTTGGCTTTTTTCAGGATAATGAGTTGTGATTAACTCTTGAACCAAGGGATAATAATCAGAATTTATAGCTGGAAAAATATGATGTTCGGCGTGGTAAGAAAAATTGAAATGTAATAAATCAAAGATTTTAGGAACCCGCAGAGACAAACTATTAATTAGTGGATCATTAACAGTGGTCATTTGGCATAACATATGATTTGTATAAATATAAAACATCACCCCAGCATAGCCAATTGCTATCGGTATAAAGTAACTCAAAATTAGTTTAATGGGGTGAAATTCTAGATATGCCATAATACCAAGGTGTATCATAAAGATTACCAAAGATTCCCAGGCGATCGCCCAACGGTCTTTAGCACTAACCGTAAACGCAGCAGGTACATAATCAACAGTTTCACGATTAAACAACAACACAGAAGTTAAATTGCGAAAAGTGTGTACTCCCCATGCACTTGTCATACCCACCGTTAACCAAAAAGGATTCACCTCAGCAGAAGGGACAAATAAATTTTGAATCCATTTTCCCCAAGTTTTAGATTGTCCGTCTAAATAATTGCGATCGGGGTCTCCAAAATCATTTGTATTACTGTGATGCACACGGTTATGAACAGATTTCCATAAAGTAGGTGGCATCCACAACATTGTTAATCCTAGTAAGCTGATTAGCCTCATCAGACGGGGGTTTCTCATCACACTACCGTGCATGAGGTCATGGGATGTAAATAGTAAAGCAATTACACTATTACCCATGACCACAGCCAAGGGTAAATATAGCCACAAACAATATACAGACCACTGATCCAACTTATCCGCAATTATCCAACCCAAAACCAAAATTACTAAATTAATCCACAAAATCACTAACTTGTTGATATTTGGGGCAAACGCCTCAGGGGGTATAAATGGGCGTAATTTTTTCGCGTACTGGGCTTGTGAAACTAGATTTGTATCTTCAGAAACAGGCATAAATTCGGAAAATTTGCTAATAACAGTCATGGGCTAATTTTCAATTCTTAAATTTTTGATAAATAAAACGTCAAATCAAAAAAGCATTCTACACTGTACACTAAATCCCTAAGCTCAATGTAGAGGTAGTTATGACTTCTATTTCTTTTTGGCAAGATATGGAGAAATATATTCCTTTAGTAGGAGATGTACATATTAAAACCCCACTTGCATATCAGGCAACAAGAGGGGCTGTATCCGTCGTTAACACGCTACAAATGGCGGCAGCAGAGGCTTACATAAATGGATTGGAAGTGCCAGATTTTATCCTAGAAGGGCTGTTTGATACTTTTATGCCCGTCTTTTTTCGTTATTTTCCATCACTCCTTGCACCTTATGATTGGGTTTTAAAAGAAACCGATCATCTTGCGGAAGGTTCAAAGGATTTGATGAAACTCCAGTACGATCTTCCTCAAGGAATGCTGAACCAGATGTTGGGTGACGGACAACTCATTTATCCTAAATACAGCATGGCATTGTGGGAAAAAGGCGCATCTAACCTTGAACAAGCCCAAATGCAAATGATCGATGATGTCATTGAGAAACTAGACATCAAGGACGGAGATCGGATCTTAGATTTTGGATGTGGTTGGGGGTGCGTTCCAAATTACATCCTTTCCAAATTCCCCAATGTCACCTTTACAGGGATTAATTTGAGCCACGAACAATGCGAATATATGCGCGGCAAGATGAAAGATCCCGCCAGCTACCTAAGTTCCGGTCGGTTTACTCTGTATGAAGGGGATTTGAATGATGCAAACTTTGAGACAAAATTTGATAAAATTCTTTCAATTGGGGTTTTTTGCCATGTAGGAAATTTAACGAAAGCTTTTGAGAAATTAGCGTCTTTCCTTAACGATCATGGTAAAGTTTTCATTCACATTATCACAGTCCGCACCCCTAACCACATATCTAGCGTTTACACTCATCAATACATTTTTCCCCACGGTCGTTTCTGGAATTACGATGCTGTTCCTAGCCATAATAAAGACCTGAAGACCATTAACAGATGGTATTTAAATGGCTATAATTACTCGACAACTTTTGCCACTTGGTTGAAAAATTTTGACGAGCATCAGGCGAACATCAAAGATTTAGAATATGGGATGGATTATGCTAAGTTTCGTCGGATCTGGCGTTTTTATTTGATCTGGTTTGTTCGCAATTTTGCTAGTTGTAATGGCGAATACAATGGCAACGGTCAGTTTTTACTGGTTCATGCTTAGTTAGTGCGTTGGCGTAGCCTACCGTAGGTAATCGCACTGACCAAGCATTATTAAATCTGCTGATTTAGGAGTAGTTGATGCCAATTGGGTCAGCAGATTTACACTTTCGCTCAGAGGAGGGGCAATTTTTTGTACAATTGTTAAGAGGTTTTAACGATTTTCATCTTTAATCCTAATCCCGCCTGAGCCACAGGTATACCCACAGCAATTCATGTTTGGTCTAATCGGTCACCTTACCAGTTTGGAACACGCTCAAGCCGTAGCTAAAGAGCTAGGCTATCCAGAATACGCCAATCAAGATTTGGATTTTTGGTGCAGTGCGCCACCCCAAATCGTCGATCACATTACCGTCACTAGCATTACTGGTCAAAAAATTGAAGGTCAGTATGTGGAATCATGCTTTCTACCAGAGATGCTGGCTAATCGCCGGATTAAAGCAGCTATCCGTAAAATCCTGAACGCGATGGCTCATGCTCAAAAGCATGGCATTAACATTACAGCCTTGGGAGGCTTTTCTTCAATCATTTTTGAAGAATTTAACTTGCACGAAAGTAAACAAGTTCGCAATGTCAAGTTAGAGTTTGATCGTTTTACTACAGGTAATACTCATACTGCTTACATTCTTTGTCGTCAAGTAGAACAAGCATCACAAAAACTAGGCATTGATTTGTCTAAGGCTACAGTTGCGGTAGTTGGTGCTACGGGGGACATTGGCAGTGCTGTTTGTCGTTGGCTAGATGCCCGCACTGATGTAGCAGATTTATTATTGGTGGCACGCAATCAAGAGCGATTGCAAAACCTACAAGGGGAACTGGGAAGAGGCAAAATCTTAAAGTTAGAAGAAGCTCTGCCTTTGGCTGATGTGATTGTCTGGGTTGCCAGTATGCCTAAAGGTGTGGAAATTGATCCAGCTACTTTAAAGCAACCTTGTTTGCTGATAGATGGCGGATATCCTAAAAATATGTCAACTAAAGTTCAGCATCCAAGTGTATGTGTTCTCAATGGTGGGATTGTTGAGCATTCTCTCGATATTGACTGGAAAATTATGAAAATAGTCAATATGGAAGCGCCAGCGCGACAGTTGTTTGCTTGTTTTGCAGAAGCAATGCTTCTGGAGTTTGAAAAGTGGCATACTAACTTTTCTTGGGGAAGAAACCAGATTACCGTAGAAAAGATGGATCAAATTGGTCAGGTGTCTGTTAAACATGGTTTCCGACCTCTATTAAGCTAATACTCAGCAGTCTGCATCGTCAGCAGTCTGCATCGTCAGCAAAAAAAACTAACAATTCTAATACTTTAGGTTTAAACTACTGACTGATAGCTGATAGCTATACTCTTGATGGTCATAACTCTGGGTTTTTGCTGAAATTTTCCCAGGTTCATAAAATCTTTTTTCAATCACCCATGACCGATGACCAATGACCAATGACCAATGACCTATGCCCAATGACAAACTATGCCAAGTACTGAGCGTAAGCCGTTACTTTTAGATTTTGAAAAGCCCCTTGCCGATCTGGAGACACGAATTGAACAAATTCGTGAACTCGCAGAAGAAAACAACGTCGATGTCTCTGAGCAGATTCGTCAGTTGGAGGCACGAGCGGTGCAACTTCGCTCTGAGATTTTTAGTAGTTTATCGCCATCTCAACGACTGCAAGTAGCTCGTCACCCCCGCCGCCCTAGTACTTTGGACTATATTCAGGCAATAACTGATGAATGGATGGAATTACATGGCGATCGCGGCGGTGCTGATGACCCTGCTTTAGTTGGTGGTGTGGCTCGTTTGGCAGGTCGCCCTGTGGTGATGTTAGGTCATCAAAAAGGTCGTGACACAAAAGATAATGTGGCGCGTAACTTTGGGATGGCTTCTCCTGGTGGCTACCGTAAGGCGATGCGGTTGATGGAACACGCTAATCGCTTTGGGATGCCAATTTTGACATTTATTGATACTCCTGGCGCTTGGGCGGGTATTGAAGCCGAAGAGTTGGGACAGGGAGAAGCGATCGCATATAACCTCCGCGAAATGTTCCGCCTCGATGTGCCAATTATTTGTACAGTAATTGGCGAAGGTGGTTCCGGTGGTGCTTTGGGTATTGGTGTAGGCGATCGCTTGTTAATGTTTGAGCATTCTGTCTACACTGTTGCTAGTCCTGAAGCTTGTGCATCTATTCTGTGGAAAGATGCTGCCAAAGCTCCACAAGCCGCAGAAGCATTAAAAATCACATCTGGGGATTTGAAAAACCTTGGTATTCTCGACCAAATATTAACCGAACCTCTAGGCGGCGCTCATGCTGATCCTGTAAAAGCTGCGTCTATCCTTAAAAATGCTCTGTTGGATAATTTGGAAGAACTTAGTAGGTTAAGTTCTCCACAGCGACGAGAGTTGCGCTATCAAAAATTCCGTAATATGGGCGTATTCTTAGAAGTACCTGTCTAATGATAGTTACATTTGTTACAGAAATCTAAGCAAATGGTATAATTTTACAGGCTCAATTATCAATGATCAATTTCCCGTATGTTTGCCCCTAACTTGAGTTATGGAAAATCAAAAAATATTTTGTTATTTCAAGGCTTCAAGGAAAATTGTGGGGTAATTGATAATTGATAATTGATAATTGTTAATTGTTAATTGTTAAATGAGTTTTATTGCTAAAACAGATAAATCTGCTCTGATTACAGGAGCAAGTAGTGGAATTGGCAAAGCGACGGCTTTAGAATTCGCTAAAGCTGGGATTAATTTAGCCTTAGTTAGCCGAGATCCAGAAAAGTTAGAGGCTGTAGCTCAAGCAGCAATTGAAGCTGGGGTAAAAGCAAAAGCTTATATCCTAGACTTAGCTGAAGTTGAGCAAGTAAGATCAAAAATTAGTGCGATCGCATCTGATTTTGGCTCTATAGATATTTTGGTGAATAATGCGGGTATGGGGTACACTAACACCCTCAGTGATACCTCCCTAATAGATTGGCAACAAGTAATTAACCTCAATCTCACCAGTGTATTTCAGTGCATTCAAGGGATATTACCGATGATGCGCGATCGCGGGCAAGGGACAATTATTAATGTTGCTTCTATTGCTGCCAAACAAGTTTTTCCCCAATGGGGAGCTTATAGCGTCAGTAAATTTGGCATAATGGCTCTTTCTAAAACCCTAGCAGCAGAAGAACGCGCCTACGGTATTCGCGTTACAGCTATCTATCCAGGTTCTGTCAATTCTTCTCTGTGGGATACAGAAACAGTGAAAGCCAACTTTGACCGTTCCGCAATGCTAACCCCAGAAGTTGTCGCGCAGTCAATTCTGCATACAACACTTTTACCTGCATCGGCAGTAATTGAAGAGTTAATTTTAATGCCTAATGTTGGCACTTTTTAATTTACTGCCTTTTTAGTTACTTATACCTACTTTCAATCACAATTTGAGACTAAATTTATCATGACTATTGCTCATCCCAACAGTGCAAAAGATTCTGAATCTACGAGTGGCAATACAGATATACGGGTAGAAACACGCCCTGACCGCAATACATTAAACGGTCGGGAACCTAATTTGCAGCGCCCCTCGGAAGAAATTCATGATGAGATGATGGACGCTGTAACGACGCTGTTGCTAGGGGTGGGCGAAGATCCACAACGGGAAGGTTTACTAAAAACTCCCAAGCGCGTTGCTGAAGCCATGCGCTTTCTCACCAGTGGCTATACCCAATCTTTAGAAGATCTTGTCAACGGCGCAATCTTTGATGAGGGTCATAATGAAATGGTTCTCGTCCGAGATATTAATGTGTTTAGCTTGTGCGAACACCATATGTTACCGTTTATGGGCAAAGCGCACGTTGCTTATATTCCTAACCAGAAGGTTGTGGGATTAAGTAAGTTAGCTAGAATTGTGGAAATGTATTCTCGGCGTTTACAAGTACAAGAACGACTAACACGCCAAATTGCTGAAGCAGTTCAAACTATTTTAGAACCAAAAGGTGTGGCTGTTGTGATGGAAGCCAGCCATATGTGTATGACAATGCGGGGAGTACAAAAACCTGGCTCTTGGACAGTTACAAGTGCAATGCTTGGTATCTTTCAAGAGGAGCAAAAAACTCGTGAAGAGTTTCTCAATTTGATTCGTCACCAACCCGCTTTCTTTTAAGCGTAAGCATTCAGTAGCCCACAGGCGCACATAACTAGAGATAATGTAGAGACGCGAAATTTCGCGTCTCTACAAATGTTTAACGGTTAGCACGTTTAATCTATGGAGGTGTCTAACGATTAAATCTCAACTAAGTAAAACAACCTTAAAAAACATCAAAAAGAAACCCACCCCCAGCCCCTCCCCGAATTTCGGGGAGGGGAGTTTGTTTTATGTTTAATTATGTTGAGTTACTTAATCGCAACTTTTCAAATAGTTGTGCTACTTTATTTAAATCTTTATCTCCAGGCGCTTTCTCTACACCACTAGATAAATCAATACCACTCGGTTGTAGTTGCTCTAACGCCTTTAATATATTATCTGACGTTAAACCACCTGCCAAAAACCAACAACAATTGGGATTAAATTCTTGTAATGTTTTCCAATCTAATGTTTTACCAGTACCACCTAACATTTGGGGATGGTAAGCATCAAGTAGTAAAGTATCAACACAATCATTGTAGGCGTTTGCATGAATTAAATCTTCTGGTGTTCTTACTCTTAATGCCTTAATAATTTCTACATTAGGTAAAGAGTGACGCAATTGCTGACAAAATTCTGTCGTTTCTATACCATGTAATTGTACACCAGTCAAGCTTGATTCTGTTACTACTTGGCAAATCTCTTCAATTGTGCTATTAGCAAATACGCCAATGCAGTGAACATTTACAGATAGTTGTTCTACGACAGCCTTAATTTGACCTGCGGTGACATAGCGGGGAGATTGAGGAACGCAGATGAATCCTAACGCGGTTGCGCCGAGTTGTGCGATCGCATTTCCTTGTTCTGGTTTCGTAATACCACAAATTTTTACTCGCATTATCTTAAGATTTGTATCAAAATATCCTTGAATTGTTAACTCTTAAAACAAATTGTGGCTTCTTGCTAACTGCTTTTTATAATCCTTACTTGTTTGGATTTTATATAAAGCAGGAGACAGTAAATTGCTTCACTTAACTTTACTTACAATTGCACAGTCAACCGTTCCTCCTACCCCAAGCTGGACTCCTACTATCGGTATAGTAATGGTACTCTGTAACCTTTTAGCTATTGTGATTGGTCGCTTTGCCATCCAAAAGCCTGGTGGAGGACCAGATTTGCCAGTTTCTAAGCCTGCATTGTTCCGCAATTTTAACTTGCCTGAATTACTAGCCACAATGAGTTTTGGTCACATCATCGGAACTGGTGTAATTTTGGGACTGACAAACGCGGGCGTACTGTAACACACAGCTATTCCTGCGGAAGGATGGCAAGTTAACATAGTTCATCCACAAGGGAGAATTATCGCTTGTGGATATCGTTCTATCTTAAATGCGTGAACACAACTTGCGATCTTGCGCCTGTTTAACGAGAGTGCGGTATGATTTTAGACCGTGATTTGAATGCAGCGATTAATCTATCCTCAACCCCTGGCTTAGGGGGGTTAGCCTGTGGAGCGGGTGCTGCCGACAGTCCGCGACGAAACAGGAAGTAAACGTCAAATTGTGTGTGATTTATTAGTTATGCACGATTTGTATCAGTTTTATGAAGCAGAATAAGCAGGAATAACATATACCATCAGGGTTTGGTTGTCTGATCAATATCCCTTGATCTGCCGAAGCCTTAACGAGAGAGAACCTCAAAATCCATACGTCTGTTAAATATTTGTATCTAGGAGAGAAAAAATTGATTGACTTAAATTTTCTGATTGCAGCATCACCAATCGCTTCCTTGGCACAAGGGTGGACACCTGGGGTAGGAATTGTGATGACTTTCTTCAACATTGTTGGTTTAATCATTGCTCGCATTGGTGTTCAAAAACCAGGAGTTGGACCAAAACTGCCTTTCCCCCTACCTTTTATTGCTGATAGCAAGTTTAGTTTGAGCCAATTTATAGCAGGTGTTAGCTTTGGTCACATTTTGGGCGCTGGTGCTATTTTGGGGCTAAATAACGCTGGTTTACTGTAAAAACAACTCTTTTTACAACTAATTTTCTTTCCAAACGCCCGATGAGTAGCTAACCAACCTGCTCATCGGGCATCTTCGTTTTTGAATTGTTTATGCTGGTAAATAGGCTCCTATTTGGCACTATAGCGGCTATATCAACCTCTCATCGCACAAGCGTAATTTATAAAAAGTTTTAATTTCAGGAAAAGAGAAATGCAAACAGGTTGGCGAATTGGCTCTTTATTTAAAATTCCCCTGTATATTGACCCTTCGTGGCTATACATTTTAGGACTATTTACTTACTTGAATGGACTACATATTCAAGCAAGTTACCCACAATGGGAACCCTTAGTCGTATGGGGTGGCGGTTTGGCAATGACTTTGCTGTTATTTGCCTCGGTGTTACTTCATGAATTGGGTCATAGTTTGGTTGCGCGATCGCAAGGCATTAAAGTTAATTCAATTACTCTATTTCTATTTGGCGGTATTGCCTCGATTGAGCAAGAATCTAAAACTCCAGGTCAAGCGTTTCAAGTAGCTATAGCTGGTCCGGCGGTTAGTATACTGCTATTTGCTTTGTTTTTTACCTTCAATAAGATAGTACCTACAAGTGGCTTAATCAAAGTTTTAACCTTAGATGTAGCTCGAATCAACTTGGTATTGGCGCTGTTTAACTTAATTCCTGGTTTACCTTTGGATGGAGGGCAAGTTTTTAAAGCAGCATTGTGGAAGCTCACAGGAAATCGCTTTCAAGCCGTCTGCTGGGCTGCCTTAGCGGGTAAATTCTTAGGTTGGATTGCGATCGCATTAGGAGTCACAGCATCGTTACTAGGCGTTTATACTGGGCTGTGGATGGCTTTAATCGGTTGGTTTGTAGTTCGTAACGCCAACAACTACAGCAGAGTCGCAACTTTACAAGAATCCTTGCTACAAATTGTAGCCTCCGATGCCATGACTCGTGATTTTCGAGTAGTGGATGCCAACATGACATTGCGCCAGTTTGCTGAGGAATACATTCTGGCAGAAGCTTGGACATCCGACAAACCTATGTTATATCCCTACTATGCTGCTTCAGATGGACGTTATCGCGGTTTAGTTTGTGTGGAAGATTTACACTTTATAGAGCGCAGTCGTTGGGAAACTGAAACTGTTCAAACTATCGTCCGTCCTCTGACTGAAATTGCCACAGTAGAGGAAAAAACATCTTTAGTTGATGTCATTAACTCTATAGAAACCAAGCAACTCAAACGCCTGACAGTTCTTTCACCTGCGGGAGCAATTGCTGGTGTAATTGATAGAGGAGATATTGTGCGTGCGATCGCATCTAAGCTAAATTTGACGATGCCTGATGCAGAAATTAAGCGGATTAAAGCTGAAGGAAGTTATCCAGTTAATTTACAGCTACAGGCGATCGCTAAATCAACTGTACTGTAAAGCGATCGCATCGCACTATATCTTATTCCCTCCCCGTTGACGGGGAGGGTTAGGGTGGGGTTCTTAATTTCCAGCTAGTATTAAATTCAACTCTTGCTCTGATAAAGGCTGTACCACCAAATCAATATTGAAACAACTACTAGCAGCTGCTATTAATGTATTTTCTATAATTTCCATCAAATCATTACCTTGCTGCAATAAAGGTAATTTAATTGGCTGAGAAACTTCAGTTTGAAATACCTGACTAAAAAGAGTAGTATCTTGTGTCAACCGCATCGAACCATGTTGCAAAATAGCATTCCCACGACGCAGTTGGGCGCTACCAATAAACTTACTACCATCTGCTAATACTAAATCAGCA
>JBARVL010000089.1:0-11873 GCA_049646245.1 Crinalium sp.
AGTGAATCCTCTTCAATTTCAATCTCATCAACGGCATCATCAGTTAGCCCTAACTCTTTCTTAGCAAACACTCGCCTTGCACGGCGATCAAGAATCCTGATAATGTTAGTTCGGTCTTCTTTAATAGCCTCAATATCCTCTTTTTGAATCAGCACCATATAGTAACGGGATACCTCCATCATGCGGTAAGCGTATTGAAACGCATCTCTACTGAACTCCCCAGTAGTCACAATCATCACCACATCAGCACCAGTGACAAAAGTCATCCCTACTTCTTTCGCCAACACTTCAACATCTACCCGCTTGGTGTTTTTGCACTGAATTTGCCAACGGTGATAAACAAAACGATCCGATGCTGCTAATACGTCTACTTCACCTTGCCCCGTCTCATAGTCCCGTTTGCGCCATTTTGTGAAGCGAAGGCTAGTAAGACGAATCATCCAAATTGCTAACAGTTCTAAAGCTTTTCCTTTAATGTGCTTATCTGGATGGTCTAACTCGCTAACAATATCCTCAAAACTTCGATTTAACTCAGTTTGGGAGATTTCTGTCATTTGTGCGATCGACTCTAACAGTTTAGACAGCAATTCCCTCTGCGCTTTCTCAGTTAGCTTAACAAGATTTGGTTTAGCACCCCGTCCGCCCGTAGTTTTCTCAGTTTCAATCAAACCCATCTCTACTAAGGGCTGAATGATATCCTTAACAAACGACTTCGAGGGGAACCTCACTTTATAAATGCTCACCGCATAGTTAGCAATGTCATTCCACTTGGTTAACTCCATGATGCTCATGTGGAGCATTGCCAATAGAAAATACTTTTGCTCTGAGGTAAGAGTGTAAATTTCATCAATATAATCTTTATCAAGCTCTAGGATGTCATAGACTCGATCCCAATTAATTTCGTAGGTTTTCTCAAACACTTTCGCCTCTTGTAACCATTGCCGCATAGTACTGACATAGATGGCGTTGGGAGAGAGAGAATATCCCATTTCTTGCAGTTCGTAACCGATTAAATCTAACTTTGGCTGATCGCCTCTACTGTTGATTGCCTCAACTGCTTTCAGTAAAGACATTCCAGTTAAGTTAGTGAGGATGTGACGGGCAAAAATTGTAGCGGCTTTATCGGAATCGTCTTGATTAACTAATATCTCATTAGCAATATCTGTCACCTCGTACTGCCAATCATCATTACTGCGCGACTCCACTAACTTGTAAGCACGAAGGGACAAAAATGTATTCATAGCAAGTTTGCTACGATTTTCTCCTTTTTGTGAGTCGTTTTTGGTTGAGTGGGTTGAAAAGTAACGTTGAGAAATTTCATTTTGTAACGCATGGCGATCAGGTTGGCAATCTACACAGAGTTGCACCAGTTCGGGCAAATTCATTGTTTTAGGTTCAAATTGATGCCCATAAGTAAATTTGAGTTTTTGCTCTACCATGCCATCCTTATTTAATTGGAATAGGTCTAACTGTCGTGGATTACCCTGATTATCTGGGATGGATGAAGTCTGAATAAATTTAGGTGCTAACTCCAACGCTCTAGCCTTAAGAGCTTTCCTGTCTCTTAATGGAGTAACAACCAATGGGGCATCTTGTTCAAATCGAAACTGTGATGCTTGAATATAGTTCTCTTCTAATTCAAACGCTAACCAACGACGCTCAAGTGTCTCAGCTACCCGCCCTGTAGTATTTGAGCCTGCAAATGGATCAAGAACTAAATCACCAGGTTCAGTACAAAGTCCGATTACAAATTCAGGGAGTGCTTGTGGAAAACGAGCAGGATGAGCTTTAATCCCCTCTTCTTTACACCGCCTTTGATAGTAATCATTGGATGCAGTGTTAGAAGCTGAAATAACATTTACAGGTTGTGCTAAGTCATTTTCTAAAATCCAATTAAACTCTCCCAATATTGGCTTACCAATCAATGAATTTGCTCCACACTCAAGATCAGCAATGATGTTTGGAGGAATAGCACCGCCACGATCATTTTGAAACTTAGTGGAAATATCATGTCCAGACGGGCGTAACTTTGCCTCATACCCATTTTTTAATAGGTTTTTCATCGCCTCACTGTAAGGGCGCAAAACTCGCTTGTTGTTTGCCTTTGGGTGCGGATCTTTTGATAACCACCAAACAGTATTTACAGCATCTTTCACCCGCTCTCTCCGCACCGTAACCCATTCGGCGGGTGTAGGAAGTTTGGCTGGATTGTACCAAAAAAGCTCTTGTGCGAGAAAAAAGCCTAAACCACCTTCCGATTTAGGTTTGCATAGATCTATCACTAACTCAAAGTGATACAGCGATCGCACAGGGAAACCTTTAAGCCAAGTTCCTCCAATATCTATTACTAGCGAGCCTTGAGGCTTAAGAATACGGTAGAACTCGCGGGCAAATGCCTTAAACCATTCAACATATTTATGAGCGTCTACGTTGCCGTACTCTTTTTTTCTGACTAAAGCAAAGGGTGGAGAAGTGCAAATCAGATCGACACTTTCATCGGGTAACTCTGCCATAAGTTCTAAACTGTTGCCTAAGTAGGCTGATCCTAGCTGAGTCGCATAGTAGGGTTTAGGGCTAATTTTGATTGAAATATCTAACTTAGGCAAACTTTGCACGATTGTGCTTTCCTATGACAAATTTCAAGAGATAGGGTACGATATTCTATCAAAAATTGCTCAACAGATTTTTTCCGTACAAATATATTACCTTTCTTGGGAATTTGCGGTTTCCGTCCCATCCCCTGCTTATATAACAGGGTTGTTGGCATCCTCTTTAATTAACGCTATCATTAGACGCTTATATATCGCCTGTGTTGCCGTTAACTAATGTAGAAATTTACTAAGCCTTAAACAACGACAGCATTGAGCCATATAAAATACATAAGTTTACCTTTAACTTTTTCTGGTTTTTGTGGTTTTGAAAACTAGGATGGGCAAATTAGTAAACTAGGGTAAATTCTATTCATTATTAAGCATAAATCGGTTGTCCCTGAAATGGGCAAGCTTTGAAGACCCAAATTCGTTCTTTATCTAAAACTTATCTCCAATTAATACCTTTTAAACTTAATCAAATGACTGCTTTACCTCTTCCTCGTCAACCCTATCAATCAAATGAAATTCCTGGTGCTGCCGAAGTTACTGATATGACACCAGTATTTGCGCTCAAAGCTTTGGTAGCACGTTTATATAGAGAACAAAATAAAATTCAAGACTTATTGAGTTCGTTAGGATTTGCCCTACGCAGTTTTAATAACTTAAATCAGTTCTTGGAACTCATTCCGTTGATGGCAACTAGAGTCACTGATACTGATGCTAGTGCGTTAATATTATTCAAACCTAACGGTCAAGTGCAACTAGAGCGACTGCACTGCCAAGATGGTCATGTGTGCCACGATATTCGGAAAGCGATCGAAATGACAATCCGTCAAATGATTGCTGCTTCTGGATCACAGCAAACAGGAAATTCTACTAACTCAATCACGCCGATTTCTTTCCATGAGCAAGTCAGCGCATATTTAGAGCCTAATATTAAGCTGTTTGCTACTCCAATTTTAGTTCAAAATACTGAGCGGGGGCGACTTTATGTTTTCAGTCAAGATCGGGAATATGCTTGGACAGAAAATAGACAGAAGTTAGTTCGTTTAGTAGCAGATCAAACGGCTGTGGCGATCGCAAATGATGAACTAACTGTTGAACTACGCAAAAAAGAACGTCTAGACCGAGAATTAGAAATTGGTGCTGATATCCAGTTACGCCTACTACCGCGCCAATGTCCTCAGATTCCAGGTATAGAATTGGCGGCTCGCTGTCAAACGGCTAACCGTGTTGGGGGAGATTATTATGATTTTATTCCAGCCAATTATGACGAATTGCGGAATAAACATCAAGGCGATCGCGAATCTCGCTCCTGGAGTGTGGTAATTGGGGATGTCATGGGTAAAGGCGTTCCCGCAGGTTTAATTATGACTATGACTAGGGGAATGCTGCGTGCGGAAGTGCTAAATGCTCACTCACCCGCAAGAATTTTGCAACATTTAAACCGAGTAATGTACGCCGATTTAGAAAATTCCCATCGGTTCGTGACCTTATTTTATTCTGAGTATGACCCCCAAACTCGGATCTTGTCTTATAGTAATGCTGCTCATAATCCTCCCTTACTATGGCAAGCAGCAACCCGTAGTGTAAAACGGCTAGATACATTTGGGATGTTAATCGGCTTAGATGCTGATTCCCAGTATGAAGACGCTCAGGTAGAACTAGCTCCTGGAGACACAATTATTTACTACACTGACGGTTTTACTGATGCAGCTAACAAAAATGGGGAGCGTTTTGAAGAAGAAAACCTGATTGCAGCCATCCAGTGGGCTTGCCAACATTGTCTCAGCCCACAAGCAATTTTAGATTACCTGTTTGATCAGGTGCAGCAGTTTATTGGTGTTAATAACCGCAACGGCGATGATATGACATTAGTGGTGATGAAGGTAAAAGTTATGGAACAATTAACAATTGCCTGTTGACTGTTGAGCGATGAGCCAAAAATAGTATTTTTCTGCAAAACCACAGTAAAAGCCCAATTAGTGGTATTTATTTTAATAAATCCTCAACAAGTCTGATCAAGCATCACAAAAATACATTTTTATTAGGAGCTAATTGTGATAGAAGCTAACATTATTGAGTTAGTAACAAATTATTTGCCAAACTTGCATGATTGGAACGATGCTTTGCAACAACTGCAAATGCACACGATCGCAAGTTTGCAACAACTACATTTGCACACACAAGCAAGTTTGAATGTGTTGGCACAAAATAGCACCGTACAAGATCCAGATGTTTTGGGGCAAATGCAAAAATCTTTTAACAATTTTATTAAGTCTGGACAAGTCTGGGCATTGGGTATTGGTGTAGTAATTGGTTATATGATTAAAGGTTTTACTTCTTTTTAAGAAGTTACCAGTGCTGTTGTTTCGCAGTTTTCGCTTTCGTGAGGTGTTAGTGACTGAACAAAAAACATGGAGCCAGCGATTTGAATCTGCTCTGCATCCAGCGATCGCACTTTTCAATGCTAGTATCACTTTTGATATTGAACTGATCGAGTATGACATCACGGGTTCGATCGCTCATGCCAAAATGCTTGCTCATACTGGCATCATTTCAACTCAAGAGGGTGAGCAACTGGTATCAGGGTTAGAACAAATTCGCTCAGAATATCGCCAAGGACAGTTTAACCCAGGTATTGAAGCTGAAGATGTCCATTTTGCTGTGGAACGACGGCTAACTGAGATTCTTGGTGATGTGGGCAAAAAGTTACATACAGCGCGATCGCGTAACGATCAGGTAGGTACTGATACTAGGCTGTATCTGCGATCGCAAATAAGCTTAATTCAAACTCAAATTAGGGAATTTCAGCGCGTTCTCCTGGAACTTGCTGAGGTAAATGTTGAAACCCTAATTCCAGGCTATACCCACCTACAACGCGCCCAACCAGTCAGCTTGGCTCATCACCTGTTGGCTTACTTTCAAATGCTACAACGGGACTGGGAACGCCTAGCAGATGTGTATCGCAGGACTAATATCTCACCTTTGGGTTGCGGGGCATTAGCTGGAACCACTTTTCCAATTGATCGCCACTACACGGCTGAACTGTTAAATTTTACTGGTGTCTATGAAAATAGTTTAGATGGAGTGAGCGATCGCGATTTTGCGATTGAATTCCTCTGCGCCTCTAGCTTAATTATGGTTCACCTCAGCCGTTTTTCTGAGGAAATCATCCTTTGGGCATCGGAAGAATTTGGTTTTGTCAAACTCAAAGATAGCTGTGCGACTGGTTCCAGTATTATGCCCCAAAAGAAAAACCCCGATGTACCAGAACTGGTGCGGGGTAAAACTGGGCGTGTTTTCGGTCATTTGCAAGCCTTACTGGTATTAATGAAGGGTCTACCTTTGGCTTATAACAAAGATTTGCAAGAAGATAAAGAAGCCTTATTTGACAGCGTTAAGACAATTAAATCTTGTCTTGAAGCCATGAAAATCTTGCTGGCTGAGGGACTAGAGTTTCGCCCAGAACGTTTATCAACGGCAGTAAATTCTGACTTTTCCAATGCTACAGACGTAGCCGACTATCTGGCAGCGCGGGGCGTACCGTTTCGGGAAGCTTATAATTTAGTTGGGAAAGTAGTTAGGATATGCCTAGAAAAAGGCAAACTTCTTAAAGATCTCAGCTTGGCAGAATGGGTGGAACTTCATCCAGCATTTGAGTCAGATATTTATAGTGCGATCGCACCCTCCCAAGTAGTTGCAGCGCGGAATAGTTACGGTGGTACTGGCTTTGAGCAGGTAAGACTTGCCCTGAAAAATGCCCGAACTCAAATTCAGGCTGAATAATTCAGTTTAATACCAAATACCGCCAACACTAATTTGTGGCGGCTGGTATTTGCTTCATAGATAGCAGGGGCTATAGCCACTACGCTGCAATTAGCAGCAGGGGTAAGCCTACTCCATCTAAGTTGCTGCCGTTGACTCTTCTTCTTCCTCTTGACCTGAAGGTTTCCCTCCCTGCCGAAACTTTTTGAAGAAACGACCATTAGTAGGGCGTTTGCGGAACTGGCGAGCATACGCTTGGTTACGCTGCGCCTTTTCTTTTTTTAGGTTACGGCGCTTGGCCATGTATTACCTCATTTTATAAACAACAGAAATGCAGCCTATCACTGAAGGCTATCTGTAGGCAAGTTGAATATTCTTGCCCATACCCACGAAATTGTCAATCCATCTTTCCAAGAGATGATCGAGAAGCATTCATCTTCTCAAAACTTCTTTAAAATTTAGGCGATCGCTCTTGGGACGTTACCGAACTTGCATCCGTAACATCTATCATAACAGTCTGTGGGCAAACCATTCAGCTATAAGGCATTCTCTCTTAAGATGCGTCGGTCATGGCAATTTTTTAAAACCGTTTTGGGGATTATAAGAAAGATGCTGAAAACAATGTCCAGGCATTTGTTCCCACCAACTTACCCAAGGGAAAACTTGCTCACGATCATCAACGGCAGTTGCAAGACTACTTTGACGGTCTGACAACCTTAGCTTAAGCTAAACAGCAGTCAACAGTTAACGCATGATGTTGATAACTGGCAACTGATAACTGTTTATAGAACTGTTAAACTATCATGCCTCAACCCCTAAGTAATTCGCGAATCCGACTGTCTCAAGGGCAAATTTTCTGGCGTGAAGTCGGTACAGGCCCAACACTTGTGTTTTTACATGGTTCTTGGAGTGATGGTAGTCAATGGATACCAATTATTGAGCGTTTAAGTAGTAATTACCATTGCTTGGTACCAGATTTATTGGGGTTTGGCGATTCAGAACGTCGGAAAATTCACTACTCGATTGAGCTAGAAGTAGAATGCTTGGCTGAGTTTTTAGCTTCATTAAACCAGCGACATATTTATTTGATTGGTCATTCACTAGGGGGGTGGATTGCTGCTAGTTTTGCACTAAAGCATCCAGAAAAAGTGCGCGGCATGGTACTGTTAGCTCCTGTTGGATTACAAAAAGGAAAAGCTAGAACACTTGGCTGGTTAACTAGATTGTTGCTCTTAAAAATACCAATGGGGTTGTGGTTAGCGCGATCGCTCAAACCATTAGCTTCTGTACTAGGTAAGCCACCACTAATTAAGCAAGTCCTTAAATACCGCCAACTTCTACTTAATTCTCCTACTACCTGTAAGCTGTTTTTTCAAAGAAACTGGTCAGAAATTCAAGCCGAATTATTACACCTCAAGCTAGAGTCGCTGCAAGTCCCTACTTTAATTTTGCAAGGCGGAAGAGACACAATGAGTGCGATCGCTCAAAGTAAAGCTTATGCCGACTTAATTTCCACATCTGAACATCACATTATTAGCATAGGTGAAAATGACTTACCGCAACAGTTTCCAGCAGAAGTAGTTCAGTATATTCGTGACTTTATCAAGTACTCTGTAATACCTCAAGAAGATCTAGGAGATTCCGATCTATTTCCACCATTATTTTTAGATAAATAAGTAAGTACAGGTGAAAATAAACCTAACATTCAGTTTGCGAGCTTGATAATTGATAATTGTTAATTGATAATTGATAATTGATAATTGTTAATTGATAATTGTTAATTGATAATTGTTAATTGTTAATTGTTAATTGATAATTGTTAATTGTTAATTGTTAATTGTTAAAGACTGCATTCCTAAAAAAATTAAATGGGGGTCAGCAATTACCCGATCTGCTATATGAGGAAATTTGGCTTGAAGATAGCTTAATAGAAGAGTGCGATCGCCTCCTGTAATAGCAATGCTACTTTCTGGAAATTCCTGCCACCATGACTCAATGAAGTCTCTAACTCCAGCTAAAACTGTATAACTCACCCCACTTTGAATAGCTTCTACTGTATTCAAAGCCCATCTTTGGGGCATCTCGCTGTACAATTCAATTTTCGGCAAAGCAGCAGTTTTGTCAGTTAATGACTGTATTTGTAACCGTAACCCTGGTAAAATTGCCCCTCCGACTAATTTTTTTTGAGCATCTACACCTGTAAACGTTAGTGCGGTTCCTCCATCAATTACTAAAACTGGGAAACCAAGATTTGCACCCGCCCCCAGTACTGCTAAGGCGCGGTCTATTCCCAGTGTGGGATAAAGCCCCTGAAGTGGTAATTGGTCTAACGTAATCACATTAATATCTGGGTATGTCTGCCAAAGTTGTGTTTGCAGAGGAACAACAGAGGCTACATAAAGCGGTATCGGCGTAGAATTGGGAATTTGAATAGCATTTATTTGAGTGTTTGGAAATAATTCTGTTTTCCACTCACCAGCCTGCCAACTTTGAACTAGCTGTTCTACAACTAAAGCAGGTAAATGATCTGTATCCCAGGCAGCCTGAAGTGTTGCACCAGCAAACAAAGCCCAATGTAATCGGGAATTGCCGATCATTAACCCTAACCAGTTATCACAATTAACAATTATCAATTAACAATTATCAATGACTCACTTGACTTTTCATTATGCCTATCTAGTGAGTCTTTGTTGGGGTTTGTATACGATTTTGAGATTTTTAATAGTTTTTTTAATAAAAATTTACAACTGAGTCATGTCAAAATGAAGTTAGATAAAACACTTATGGGTGTAAGAGAAGGAGACTACAGATGGTAACGCTCACCGACCGAACCCAAAAGCGCCTGACAATAGAGACAACAGAGATTGCGCTCTTGACAACAACGATTCGGTCACTAGATTGGGATCGCGATCGCTTCGATATAGAATTTGGACTGCAAAACGGCACTACCTACAATTCTTTTGTGATTCGGGGTGAGCAAACTGCCCTAGTCGATACATCCCATGAGAAATTCCGCCAACTATATTTAGACACTCTTACAGGTGTAATCAATCCAGCAGAAATTGATTACCTGATTATCAGCCACACAGAACCAGACCATAGTGGTTTGGTGAAAGACATCTTGCAACTCGCGCCACAGGTGACAGTAGTAGGTTCAAAAGTCGCAATTCAGTTTATCGAGGATTTTGTTCATCAACCTTTTGAACGGCGGATTGTTAAAAATGGCGATCGCCTAGACTTAGGTAAAGGACATGAATTGGAATTTGTGATCGCGCCTAATTTACATTGGCCCGATACCATGTTTACTTATGACCATAAAACTCAAATCCTCTTCACCTGCGATGCTTTTGGTCTGCACTACTGCTCAGATAGTACGTTTGACGAAAATTTAGCAGATATAGAAGCGGATTACCGCTTTTATTATGAATGTTTAATGGCTCCCAATGCCCGTTCAGTGCTATCTGCCTTGAAGCGGATGGGTGAACTACCAGAAGTTACTACTATTGGTACAGGACACGGGCCACTGCTGCGCCACAACGTTGATGAATTAGTTAATCGTTATCGCCAATGGAGTCAAGCGAAAGCGAAAGCTGAGACAAGTGTAGTAGTATTTTATATTTCCGATTACGGATATAGCGATCGCCTTTCTCAATCCCTCGCCAGAGGTATTAGTAAAACAGGTGTTGGTGTAGAGATGATCGATCTTAAATCCGCCGATCCACAGGAAGTGCAAGAACTTGTTGGTCGGTCGGCAGGGCTTGTAATTGCCATGCCACCAGCATCAGGAACAGTCGCCAGCACCGCCCAAGCTGCCATTGGTACAGTTTTAGCAGCAGCTAAGGATAAACAAGTTATTGGCTTATTTGAATCTTACGGTGGGGATGATGAGCCTGTAGATCCGCTAATGAGTAAATTTAGAGAATTAGGTTTAGCAGTCGGATTTCCCGCAATTCGGATTAAAACAACCCCTAATGAAGCGACTTATCAACTGTGTGAAGAAGCGGGGACAGACTTAGGGCAATTACTCACACGCGATCGCGCTATCAAGCAACTCAAGTCCTTGGATGCTGAATTAGAAAAAGCACTAGGGCGGATCAGTGGTGGACTGTATATCATTACTGCGAAAAAAGGTGAAATCAAGAGTGCGATGTTAGCATCTTGGGTTTCTCAAGCTAGTTTTGAACCTTTAGGGCTAACAATTGCTGTTGCTAAAGATCGGGCAATTGAATCATTAATGCAAGTAGGCGATCGCTTTGTGCTGAATGTTTTAGAAGAAGGCAATTATCAGCCGTTAATGAAGCACTTCCTCAAGCGTTTCCCCCCTGGTGCTGATCGTTTTGCTGGGATCAAAACTCAACCTGCGGAAAACGGTAGTCCTATTTTGGTAGATGCCTTAGCTTACATGGAGTGCCATGTTATGAGTCGCATGGAACTATCGGATCACCATGTTGTGTACGCCACAGTTGATACAGGGCGGGTGAGTAAGCCTGATGCGCTGACGGCGGTACATCATCGGAAGGTTGGGAATTATTATTAGATTTTTTTAACGCAAAGGGCGCAAAGGTAAGCGCAAAGGGCGCAAAGGGGGGATAAAGGATGACTGAAAATGAGTTGTCGAAAATAATTATTGGGTGTGCGATGAAGGTGCATACGGCTTTAGGTGCTGGATTGTTGGAATCGGCTTATGAAGCTTGTTTAGAGTATGAATTGAGGAAAACTAAATTAAGGGTTGAAAAACAAAAACCTATACCTTTAATTTATGAAGAAGTAAGGCTAGACTGTGGCTATCGCATAGACCTGTTAGTTGAAAATAAGGTAATTATCGAGGTCAAAGCAGTCGAGTCTCTTCATCCGATACATTCTGCTCAACTTTTGACTTATCTCAAATTCATCGAGTGTAAACTTGGTATGTTGATCAACTTCAATGTTATTCACCTCAAAGATGGCATCAAGAGAGTAGTCAACGGTCTATAAATTCCTTTGCGTCCTTTGCGCTAACCTTTGCGATCCTTTGCGTTAAAAAAAAAACCTATGCCCCCAACTCGTGATGTCCAAGTTCTCCCTATAGCCACAAATACAACAGTATTACGCTCTCGCACTTGGGATCGACTCAAATTTGAAATTGAATATGCTCTCAAACGTGGTACAACTGCGAACTCTTTTATAATTCAAGCTGACAAAACTGCTTTAATTGACCCCCCTGGAGAATCTTTTACTGAAATTTTCATGCAGGCGTTAAAGCAACGTTTTGATCTTAAAAAGTTAGATTATGTAATTTTGGGTCATGTTAATCCCAATCGCAGTGTTACTCTTAAGGCATTGCTAGAATTAGCACCTCAGATTACTTTTGTTTGTTCTAATCCAGGTGCGATCGCTCTACGTGCTGCAATACCTGAGCAAAAGTTAAATATTCTAGTGATGCGTGGGGAAGAAACCCTAGATTTAGGCAAGGGACATCATCTAGAATTTATACCTACACCGAGTCCTCGCTGGGCAGATAGTCTTTGTACATAC
>JBARVL010000090.1:0-14122 GCA_049646245.1 Crinalium sp.
GTTCCCGCAGTAGTGAGGTACACCCAATATAGTGGTAGCGACTGTAAGAAATAATGTTGGTAATTTCTGACCGTACCTCATAACAGAAGGAACTGCTGTATCCCTCTTCTGTCACTTTCCGAAATAAACAAGTAGTAGATAGAATAAATTATGCAGAGGAATAAAAAGGTTTAAAGCCATTCATAGCAATAATAAGTTGATTAAATCCGAGCAACAAATTGGAATTGGGAAAAACATCAAGCCAGGGATAAATCAACCACAAGAGTAAAAGTGGTTGGACAATTAAGCGCAGATTATTGAGAGTATTCTTCCATCCAATTTGATGATTCCATTGCGGATGCACAGTGAAATCAACTGGATTGTTTTCTGATCTGCCAAGTAGAATTTGATGAGATTGATTTAATCCTAAGAAAACAGGAGAATTTAAACTAATCATCGTGTAAACACAAAAAATAAGTTCCCACCATTTCTCAATATGTTGGAAATTAGTAAACCGATAATCTGTCCAACCTAATTCCTGTTTACACTGGCGAAAACTGTATTCTACCCACGTTCTTAATCCATAAAGGTCGCCTAAAGTTTTTTTGAGATTTCCTTGAAGATTGGTCATGACAAAAGAAGTAGAATTCTCTGGAATTGTTTCTGGATCTGTAGTTAATTCCCAGTAAGTTATATCTCTTCGCTTACCATAAATTATTTCCCTAATGTATCTAGTCTCTGATTTTTGGTTGCTAAATGTTCTGATAAATTTACACCACTTATTCGCCCTAACCCTTTGATTGGCTGGCAACCAGACTGCATGATTACTTCTAATCGCTACCACATAAGCTAAGTTATACTCTGCTATTTTTTTAATAAATTGGCTACTCTCACCATATAAACTGTCTGCCAATACTAATTCAATATTAAATCCCAACTCTATTAATTCTGTAATTATTTCTGTCGCTAACTCTATCTTTGTCTTATATTTATCTTCTGCTTTTAGTACCCCTTGTGGTTTAAATACTTTGAACAGTAACGGAAATGTTATGTTGTCGTACACTCCGTAGGCATTGACTGAAACTATTCCATTATCTATTTTCCCAACACTCCCCAGATATTGTCTGGCTACATAATCAGTCTTTTTACCTTTTTTTCTATCTCCTGTTTCATCTATTACTACAGTAATTGCCTTTCCATCTAATGCCCTCTTAATTTTCTTGATTCTTCGGCTTTTTAATTCATCTATTGACCAATCTGAATTGGCTATAAAATGATGTAATGATTGGGCTGAGTTGATGCTGACTACTTTCGCTATTTCTGGTAATGATTTTCTTTTGAGCGTTGAAATTATTCCTAAATGTAAATATTTGAAGCACTCATAATTTCTTACTTCTTTGAAGATGTCTCTGTACTCCTCACAATATTCATCTATGACTCCCACTGTTGGGTGGGCATCTCGACGTAAATGTTTAAGGATTTGTAATTCTACGTCCATTGCTCCACCTACATTCCAGAGTTTTTTCTTTTAATCCTTGTATTCATAATACTCGGAAAGTGACAGAAGAGGGGTATGACCAATTGTAATAGCCCTGGTCAAACCATCTGCGATCGCGCTTGTGCAATGTCAGACGGTAATTCGCGGAGAAATTCGATAAATCCTGTTGGTTTTCCCATTGTTGTGTCTCGTCAATTTTGGATTTTGCAGGGTTTGATTATGGCATTAGCCGTAACGCACCGATACTGAGAAGTGATGCCTTATGCTCAATTTAATGGTTATTTAAAGTTGTATGCCATTTTCTATTGGTTGAGTTGTTCTGTTTGAACTGTCTGCAAAAACTCTTCTACTGTGACCACCTTTACATCACGAAAAGGATTCAGGACAAGCAGATCGCGATCGCCGCTTATTATGTAATCTGCCCCTCCACTGAGTGCTAGCGATGAGTTTTCCTTCAACACGATAGAAAGTTTCATACTCATTAGTTATATATCTTCTACAGCTTCAAATGACTGATCGAGTAATCGAATTGCTGCCGTTCGATTATTTTCATTGTAAGGATTTTTTGTATAATAAATCTCTACTTTTTTCCGATCTTGTAGTTCTTGAATAAGCTTTTTGGTCGATGGTACAGCATAACCCTTACTTTCTAGATCTCTTGTTACGAATTTGGTGAGGCTAACAAAACCATTAGGTCGTGTCGAGTAGTGTTCTTCTTGATTTCGCAACTCTTCAAGGAATTCCTTTTCTGTGATAATTGTAAAACCTCCTTCAGGAGCAAAACTTTCTTGTATAGCTTCCACTTCTTCTAAACGTAACGTTATCTCATCAACAGTGTTGATTGCTGTCTCAATAATCTCAATTAGTTCCTTAGCTAACTGTTTACCTTTCTCAAGGTCATCATTTGTAAATAAATTGTTATGTGCTATTTTATGTCTAATTTTTTCAAGCTCCTCCCATTTTTTTTGAAAATCTTTATCTTTAAAAGATTTTTTAAAAAACCTCTGATAATTGCTTTGTACCTCATCTTTAAGTTTTCTAATTGCTTCAGGGGTTTCTTCCAGTTGAGCGATTTTAAGAACTATTTCTTCTTTACTCTGGAATCCTGATGAATGTGCATATATAAGTTTTCCTAAATCACCGAAATCAATACGATAAACGTTGTTGTCAATATAAGCTGCAAATTCTTTTTCGTTATTTTTTCTTTGTTGAACCTTCTGCTTAAGTTCGCTGGTTGCTGTCTTTTCCCACCACTTAGAACCCAAACGTGTAGTCATGAATTTAACAATGTACGCTCGAAGAAGATTTTCGACTCTATAGATAAGGGGATAAATTTTATATGCAATATCTTCTGAAATTTTATCTATTAAGACGTATAAGGAGTCAAAATTTTGTTTATTTAGAAACTCTACAATCAGCTTTCGTTTTGGCTCCAACCAATCATAGTTTCCCGTTGCTGTAACATAAAATGCCTTACTGGCTCCTGTATAGCGTAACTCTCCATCATTTTCTGTGTTATCTTTTACTTGCTTGGCTTCAATAGTATTACCGTTATCAGTTATTCGCAGGTTATCCTCGTCAAGTGATGGCTTTTTCCACAACAACCCGTTTGAGAGAAGTGAGTTAAGAAGATTAAGCTCTGACTGAATGACGGATTGTTCAGCTGTATCAAGTACGAGAAGTTCAAACTTAAAATTTTTAGACATAAAGGTTCTTATCTAGGATGTATGCAAATTGAAGCACTGAAATCTGTCTAATAATAGATGACTCATAACGGTCTAGCATCTATTTCAATTTGACGAGATTTTTTGTAGGTTGGATTAATACTAAGAAAATCCAACCTACTGGGATCTTTGTTAGCTGCCACCAATGCGGGCAACGTCGCGGGCATTTTGTTCAAATGCGGCATTAAGTGCGTCATCGCCGCTTAAACCATCCGCGATCGCTTTCTCAATTGCCTGTAACACCCGCTTATAATCTTTGGGCATTACCTTAACGAACTTCGATACCATCTCATCCCAGTTTGCAAGGACTTTGGCTGCCTTCTGACTTCCGGTATAGTCGGCGTGTTTTTGGATCATCTCCCGAAGATCGTTGATCTCCTCGCTGTCTTCCAGCGTTTCTAGTCCCACCATTTGCTGGTTGCAGCGTGTCGCAAAATCTCCTTTCTCATCGAGGATGTAGGCAACACCGCCACTCATACCTGCTGCAAAGTTACGTCCGGTTTCTCCTAATACGACAACTTTACCGCCTGTCATGTATTCGCAACCATGATCGCCGATCGCTTCCACAACTGTATTCACGCCAGAGTTACGAACGCCAAAACGCTCACCTGCCATGCCTCGGATATAAACTTCGCCTGAAGTCGCGCCATAAAGGGCGACGTTACCAGCGATGATGTTTTCCTCTGCAACAAAGGTAGAATTAACTGGTGGATAGATAATAATCTTGCCACCGCTCAAACCTTTGCCTACATAGTCGTTGGCATCGCCTTCAAGTTCCAGGGTGACACCTTTGGGAACAAATGCGCCAAAGCTTTGACCTGCACTACCTTGGAAATGCAAGTGTACTGTGTCTTCTGGTAATCCGTCCCAATGACGCTTGGTGATTTCGTTGCCGAGAATTGTGCCAGTTACACGGTTGATATTTTTAATCGGTAGGGTGGCTTTGACTTTTTCGCCACGCTCGATCGCAGGCTTACACAAATCGAGCAATACTGTGATATCCAGGGATTTGTCAAGTCCGTGATCTTGCGAAATCTGGCAGTAACGACCAACTTCTGGCTCCATTTCTGGCTTGTAGAGGATATTCGACAGATCGATGCCTTTAGCTTTCCAATGCGCGATCGCTTTTTTCGGTTCTAAAGCATCGGTACGCCCAACCATTTCATCAATTGTACGGAAACCAAGTTCCGCCATGACTTCGCGGACTTCCTGAGCAATAAACCTCATATAGTTAACGGTATGTTCAGGATCGCCTGTGAAGTTTTTACGCAATTCTGGATTTTGAGTCGCAACACCGACAGGACAAGTATTCAGATGGCAGACGCGCATCATAATACAGCCGAGTGTTACCAGTGGCGCAGTAGAGAAACCGAATTCCTCAGCACCGAGTAACGCTGCCATTACTACGTCGCGCCCTGTTTTCATCTGCCCGTCTGTTTCTACAACAATTCGGCTGCGGAGGTTGTTGAGAACTAAGGTTTGATGTGTTTCAGCTAAACCGAGTTCCCAAGGTAAACCTGCGTGTTTGATTGATGTTTGCGGTGATGCACCTGTACCACCATCAAAGCCGGAAATTAACACAACATCAGCATGGGCTTTAGCAACACCTGCTGCGATCGTTCCTACACCAACTTCGGACACAAGCTTAACGCTGATTCGTGCTTTACGGTTAGCATTTTTCAAGTCGTGGATTAATTCCGCAAGGTCTTCAATTGAATAAATATCATGGTGTGGTGGTGGTGAAATCAGACCTACGCCTGGGGTTGAGTGACGTACTTTAGCTATCCAGGGATACACTTTACCACCAGGGAGTTGTCCGCCTTCTCCTGGTTTTGCACCCTGCGCCATTTTGATCTGAATTTCTTTAGCCTGAGATAAATACAGGCTGGTAACACCAAAGCGACCGGATGCTACTTGTTTAATGGCACTATTTTTAGAGTCGCCACGTTCGTTAGTCCAAGTGTAGCGATCTGGATCTTCGCCTCCCTCTCCGGTATTAGATTTACCACCAATGCGGTTCATGGCGATCGCTAGTGCTTCATGTACCTCTTTGGAAATAGAACCGTAGCTCATTGCGCCTGTTTTAAAGCGTTTTAAAATCGCCTCAATTGGCTCTACTTCTTCCAGTGGTATTGGCTGGCGCTGTTTAAATTCCAGCAAACCTCGTAAAGTGAAGTGCTTTTGACCTTGCTCGTTTACTAACGCGGCGTATTGCTTATAAAGATCGTAATTGTTCTCACGCGCTGCTTTTTGCAAAGTATGAATTGTCTGTGGGCTAAATAAATGTGCCTCACCTTCCTTGCGCCATTGGTATTCGCCACCAGCATCAAGGGTGTGACCGTTAGTTGGACGATCTGGGAAAGCATGGCTATGTCGTAAAATCGCTTCTTGAGCAATTACTTCTAAGTCTGCACCCTCAATCCGCGATGCAGTCCATTTAAAGTATTTGTTAATCAGCGAGTGGTTAAGTCCCACCGCTTCAAATATCTGTGCGCCACGATAACTTTGAATGGTGGAAATCCCAATCTTTGAAGCAACTTTAGTTACACCCTTAGTTGCAGCTTTGATGTAATTTTTACAGGCGATTTTATACATCTCTTGGGGAGAGTTTGCACCAACAATTTTGGCGATCAAACCTTCGTGGATCATATCGGCAATTGTTTCAAATGCCAGATAAGGATTAATTGCACCGCATCCGTAACCGATCAAAGTTGCGTAATGATGTACCTCGCGGGGTTCGCCTGATTCGAGGACTAAACCAACCCGTGTGCGTGTACCTTCGCTGATTAAGTGGTGATGTAAGCCCGCAACTGCGAGTAAAGCAGGGATTGGGGCTGAGTCTGGACTAACGCCGCGATCGCTCAGAATAATAATATTTACACCTGATGCGATCGCACTATTCGCAGTTGCACAAATTTCCGCCATCACTGTTTCGAGTCCCTTCGCACCCTCTTTGGGGTTGAACAAAATCGGGATAGTAATTGACTTAAAACCACCCTCGGAAATATGTTTTAACTTGGCTAAATCTTCATTACTAAGAATTGGCGATTTCAACTCTATTAAATGGCAACTTTCTGGCTCAGGTTTAAGCAAGTTACGTTCTGATCCAATTGTTGTTTCTGCTGAAGTAACAATTTCCTCACGGATAGAATCAATTGGTGGGTTTGTTACTTGTGCGAATAGTTGTTGGAAATAATCGTAAAGCAGCTTGGGACGATCAGAAAGCACAGCTAACGGTGTATCTGCACCCATTGAACCAACAGCTTCCACACCATCTCGCGCCATTGGTGTCAGCAGTATACGCAAATCTTCAAACGTATAACCAAAAGCTGTTTGTCGCTGTGTTAATGGCTGAGGATCTGATTCTGGTACAGGGGCATCTGGCAATTTCGCCAGTTCAACCATGTGTTCATCAATCCATTGGCGGTAAGGATGTGCGGTAGCAATTTGAGTTTTAATTTCCTCATCTGCAACAATGCGCCCTTCTTCCATGTTGACAAGGAACATCCGCCCAGGTTGCAAGCGACCTTTCAAGGCTATGCGCTCAGGTTCGATAGGTAATACACCTGCTTCTGATGCCATAATTACTAGGTCATCTTTGGTGACGTAGTAACGCGCAGGACGTAAACCGTTGCGGTCTAATACTGCCCCCATCATTGTGCCATCGGTGAAGGCGATCGAGGCTGGACCGTCCCAAGGTTCCATTAAGCAAGAGTGATATTCATAGAACGCCTTTTTCTCATCACTCATCGACTCATGGGCTGTCCAGGGTTCAGGAATCATCATCATTACTGAATGAGGAAGCGATCGCCCTGCCAAATACAGCAATTCCAAGGCATTATCAAATATTAAAGAGTCGCTGCCATCAACATTAATTACTGGCTGCACTTTCTTCATGTCGTCGCCGAACAACTCTGACTCAAACAGTGATTGCCGTGCGTGCATCCAGTTAATGTTGCCCCGTAGGGTGTTAATTTCGCCGTTATGGGCGATGTAGCGATAAGGATGGCTCCGTTCCCAACTTGGGAAAGTATTCGTGCTAAAGCGGGAGTGAACCAGGGCTAATGCGCTCTCCATATCAGGATCGTGGAGGTCGGGATAATAGTCCCCTACCTGCACAGGCATCAACATTCCTTTGTAAACAATTGTGCGAGCCGAAATGCTGGAAGGATACCAGTATGGGTCTATTTTGGGGGTGCGGATGGCGTTGTGCGATCGCTTCCGAATTACATAAAGTTTACGCTCAAATGCCAGATCGTCAACCAAATCCGCAGCACGTTGAATAAACACTTGCTGCATAAAAGGTTCGCTAGATTTCGCCGTATTTCCTATCGACGAATTTTCAGTTGGCACATCCCGCCAACCAATTACTTTTTGTCCTTCCTCAGCTACAACTTGTTCAAAAATTTTTCTACTTTGGGCGCGGGCTTCGGGATCAGGAGAACCGTAAATCATCCCCACACCATACTGTCCCGCTTCTGGCAGAGTAATCCCTTGTTCCGCAGCTACCTTCTTTAAAAACTTGTGCGGCACCTGCATTAAAATGCCCGCCCCGTCACCTGTATTCGTTTCAGCACCGCACGCACCACGATGATCAAGGTTTACGAGAATCGTCAACGCTTGCTCTACAATGTCGTGCGACTTCTTACCTTTCATGTGTACGATGAAACCGACACCGCAAGCGTCGTGTTCAAACTGTGGATCGTATAAACCTTGTTTTGGTGGCAATGCTTTATTGTTCATGTTGATGGTCTAAAAGAAGTCTCGTGTCTAACCAGATGCCATACAACTGCGCTAAATGCTTTGAGGGCAAGACTCGCAATCAGGGGTTCATCTAGAATGAGGGGCAACTATAAGTATATAAGTTTAGCTAAAACGAATTTTTGAACAAGTAATGCTTATGGGTAACAGATCTTAAATATACCTAAGCGATTGCCTAGTAATTTTTGTTGAGAAAAATGATTAAATACTTGAGAGGGCGGTTAGACGATCGCTAAATTATGAACAACTACTTTGCTACGGTGGCTCGTGGTTTAGAACCTATTGCTGCCCAAGAACTAGAACGTCTCGGTGCAATGGATGTCCGTCCTGAATTTACTGGGGTACATTTTGCTGGCGATCGCGCTTTGCTTTACCGCGTGAATCTCTGGGCGCGGACGATTTTTAGAGTGTTAGTACCGATTAAAGAATTTTACTGCCCTAGCCCTGAGATGCTTTACAAAGAGGTGCAAAAAATCTCTTGGGAGCAATACCTACAGCCCTACAATACGTTAGCAGTTGACTGTACGGGGAGCAATCAAAAACTTAACCATACCCATTTCACGGCTTTGCAGGTTAAAAATGCGATCGTAGACCAACAGCGTAGTCAATCAGGTAAAAGATCTAGCATTGATATTGAAAATCCCGATCTGCTAATCAACGTCCACATCTATCAAGACCGTTGTATTTTAAGTTTAGATAGTTCCGGTACAAGCCTGCATCGGCGAGGATATCGACCAGCAATGGGGTTAGCACCGCTTAAAGAAACTCTCGCGGCTGCCATCTTGGACATGGCAGAATGGGATGCTTCTCTGCCCTTTTTAGACCCGTTATGTGGCTCTGGAACTCTGCCGATAGAAGCGGGTTTAAAAGCCTTAAACATTGCGCCTGGGTTGTTTCGCCAAAAATTTGGCTTTCTCAGTTGGTCGGATTTTGACGAACATTTATGGCAGGAGTTACTAAATGAAGCCAAAAATAGCCGAAAATTAGATTTGAAGGAGACAATTTCAGGTAGCGATCGCGATGATGATGTCCTCACCCAAGCGCGTACTAATGCGGAAAGGTGCGGTATTGGACATAAAATCACCTTTACTCAAACTGATTTATCCCAACTTGAAGCTCCTACAGACTGCGGAATTCTAATTTGTAATCCTCCCTATGGAGAACGTTTGGGGGATGCTAGAGAACTAGGCGACTTGTACAAAATGCTTGGTGATGTCTTTAAGCAACGCTTCAAAGGTTGGACTGCCTTTATTTTGACAGGGAATAAGGAGTTGGCTAAAAAAGTTGGACTCAAGGCATCCCGTCGTATTCCTGTTTATAACGGTTCTTTAGCTTGTACTTTACTTAAGTACGAACTGTATTAAGTAGCTCTAGATAAAAAAGATCTCCCCCTCCCCGCATATTCGGGGAGGGGGTTGGGGGGAGGGGTAATATAGCAACTTGTAATCAAAGTGTGCATATATTTTTAGGCAGTTGCTACCCCAGATTTTTCTACTTCTCTAGCATCCACAATTAATATCAGACAAAGAGTGGCGATCGTTTTTTGCCATTCTTGCCGAACACGCTCATCTTCTACACCATCAAACGCTGCTACCAAAGGATCAACTGCACGTTCTAAAGCTTGTCTTGGAACTGGACGATGTAATTCTGTCAAGCGAGTTAAATTTTCTTGATTATTCACAAAACCGATCACCCATTTGGTTGTGTGATCTGGACTATCAGGAACTCGCTTAACACCTAACTCATTTTTTAGCCAGTTATAAAAGGGAGGTAATCTTTCAGCTAAAACCTTTCCAGCCGTTGGCAATGTCTTTTTTAAGAGATTTACGTCTAAGCTTTCTAGCTGTTGCTTAAAATTAGGCGCATCCAGGCATTCCTTTAGCGGTTTTGACAGTAATTCTTCTATTTGACTGTTAGATAGCTCTAGGTGTTGGGTAAAGGCTTCTTGTACTAATGTCATAGTTTCAATTCCAAGCAACAACTTCTTGCTGATTACACTCTATTTTGATGCTAACAATTATTTCTATGAGGTAGCTCATAAATGGGGGTAGCCAAAATCCGTTGATGGCGATCGGCAGAGGAAGCAGGGGGAGTTAAAAACTTGTAGATTTTAACGGTAGAATTAGCAATAGATAAAGCAGTGTTAAGTTAATATTTTTTCCATTTTAAACCGTTCAAACCATACTTGTTTGCGCTGGACTATTTCTGCTTCAACAATATAGAAACCCATTTTCAGAAAGAAATATTTGGATATACGGCTGGCATCAGTATGTAAATATTGCACACCTTTTTGAATAGCTTGTGCTTCTAGCTGCTGATAAATTTTAGTAGCGTAACCAAGTCTGGCAAAGTCACTTGCGGTATAGATAAAAGCAATATGATTCGATGGATTTAATTGCCCAAACGCGACTAATTGATTATTCTGCACTGCCACAAATGTTATACCTTGGCTGAGTAGCTGCCTAAAATCTTCAATATCTTCTGGATATGAAGACCATACTTCTATTTGTTTGGCATTATATGCAGTTGAGCCAATATTAATTATAGCGTCCCGAAAGATAGCTATTAGGTTTTCTGCATCTGATGGTTGATATTGTCGAATTAACATTTAACTGTTAGCTAATTTGAAATATCTAAATAACTCTGACCTCAATTAAAGCCCCTGTCTCACCCTCGCTGTTATGCCAAACCTCCAAGCGTGGTACAACACTTATACGGTCATCAATTAACACACTTGCGGACACCAAAGCATCTAAACAACTTCCGAGTATATTATCTAAATCACCTCGATGGCTTCCGCGAACCTCAACTTTTACACTAGCTTTAGTTAAAGGTAACTTTTGTGAATATTCTTGTTCCCACAATTGACGGCTAATTTCCACTTCTGCATGATTTCGCCATTGCCGATATCGTGGAGGTAAATACGTCCCCTTTGATGTTACACGCGGTCTAGCTTTTGGAACTACAACACCAGGTATAAAAAATGTCAGAGTTGCTGGGGGAGTTGCAATTAAATAATTAGTTGTAATTGTCGGCACTGATTCTGTAAAAGTAGGATTTGGCTCAAGTTCAATATTGTTTTCAGTTGCTTCTGTTTCAGTAATTAAATCTGGGATAGAAGTAATTTTTTCTTCAGAAATAATTACAGCTACATTAGCAATACTGCTCAGATTTTCGGGAATTTCTTCTTTAGTCTGCTCCTCTACTTCCGTTGCAACATTAGTTACCTTAGCTGGTTTTGTGACACTAGGCAAATTCCGAGCAATTTGTATATATGTTTGCGCTGTCCGCTCTGTAAGCGTACAATTATTCACCAGCCAAGAATGCCATTCTTCTGCTGATAATTGCTCCATTGCTTCAATTAACCATTCTCCAGCATTACGTGCGTGTAATAGCGCCGTAGTTGGCGATGCGATACACTGTTCGTGTTCGCTATTAATTAGCGCCGCCAGCAACTCATTCATACAGCTTATAAATATAAATTTAAGGAAAAATCATGTTAAGCTAAAGTAGTCTGCTATACAACAGGGAACAGGGAACAGGGAATAGGGAACAGGGAACAGAAAATCAAAGTTGGGTGTACCTTACTTACCTGAAAAATGCTGTAAGCAAAGCAAAGGGCAGACTTTTATATTTGAGTTTATTAGTGATATTTGATAGTATTTTTTTAATTTATTTGTAAATAAAAATTAAAATCATATAGAGGCGGATATTTTCCCATGATTACAATATACCAATGAGCAAAAGTTTAAATTACCCCCCTTTATCCCCCCTTAATAAGGGGGGAAATTAACTCCCTCCCCTTGATAAGGGGAGGGCTGGGGTGGGGTTAACTATACCATAAAGGTTGTAAAAATATAAATAAATAAATTTTTATGAGAAATAATATACAGCCAAGAAAAGCATTAAATAAAGCGTTCCTCAAGGTTAAACCTAATCGGGCAAATATTGAAGCGTTCAAAACTAATCTAATTAAACTGTTAGACCAAATTAACGAATGTGAGTCAGAAGAGTTTCACAAAAATCTGATTGCTGATTTTTTAAAGAATACATATTACAGTCCCAATCATTTTATTAATACTAAAGGACGCAACGACCTTGTTATTCATAATGGCAAAGATGCTAAAAGTAGTGTTGGTGTAATTGTAGAAGCTAAAAAGCCAACCAATAAAAGCGAAATGCTTAAAGTTGACAATCTCAACACTAAAGCTTTTCAGGAATTAGTATTATATTTTTTGCGCGATCGCATTACAGAAAAAAATCTTGACATTAGATACCTCATCGCCACCAATATTTATGAGTGGTTCATTTTTGATGCCAACATTTTTGAACAGATGTTTGCCCAAAATAAATTACTTGTACAGCAATTTACCGATTTTGAAGCAGGAAGATTGACAGGTAAGACTACTGACTTTTTTTATAAGCAAATTGCTGAACCTGCGATCGCATCTATCGAAAGTGAGATCACCTTTACCCATTTTGATATCCGAGATTATGAAAGAATTGTAAGAAATAATCAAGGCGAAGATGATCGTGAACTGATTGCATTATTTAAGCTACTTTCACCAGAACATTTATTAAAATTGCCCTTTGCTAATGATAGTAACACACTGGATAAAACTTTTTATAGTGAGTTGCTGTATATCATTGGTTTAACAGAAACCAAAGAAGGGAATAAAAAACTTATTGGGCGGAAGAAAGAGAGCGATCGCCATCCAGGTTCTCTAATTGAAAATGCTATCAATCAGCTTGATAGTTTAGATAAAATCTCTCGCTTACCAAAACCTGAACAATTTGGAAATAGTGAGCAAGAAAAACTATTCAACGTTGGCTTAGAGTTAGCAATTACTTGGATTAATCGGGTTCTTTTCCTTAAATTATTAGAAGCTCAATTAATTAAATATCATAAAAGCGATCCATCTTTTTCATTCCTGAACTTGACAAAAATACATAATCATGGTGATTTAAACGGACTTTTTTTTAGTGTGTTGGCTCGTAAACAAAGTGAACGAAATGCCAGCGTAAAAGAAATTTTTGCCAATATTCCTTATCTCAATAGTTCACTGTTTGAGCCAACGGATATCGAGCAGTTAACTATTTTTATTAGCAATCTCAGAGATGAAACCCTGCCTATTTTTTCAGCTAGTGTTTTAAAAGATAGTAACGGCAAAAGGCGGACAGGTAAACTCAATTCCTTAGAATATCTCTTTGAATTTCTCAACGCCTACGATTTTAGTAGTGAAGGCTCAGAAGAAATTCAAGAAGATAATAAAACCCTAATTAATGCTTCTGTTTTGGGGCTGATTTTTGAGAAAATTAACGGCTATAAAGATGGTTCCTTCTTTACCCCTGGTTTTATCACGATGTATATGTGTCGTGAAACAATTCGCAGGGCGGTAGTGCAGAAATTTAATCAAGTAAAAGGCTGGAATTGCCAAAATATTGATCAGTTGTATGAAAAGATTGCAGATAAGCAAGAAGCTAACACAATTATTAATAGTTTGAGAATTTGTGATCCTGCTGTAGGCTCAGGACATTTTTTAGTTTCGGCTCTCAATGAAATAATTACCATCAAAAGTGAACTGAAAATTTTACTGGATAGGAAAGGGAAAACATTAAGAGATTACCATCTTGAAGTTGTCAATGATGAGTTAATAGTCACTGATGATGACGGACAGTTATTTGAATACAATCCCAAAAGTCAAGAGAGCCAACGCATCCAAGAAACGCTTTTCCATGAAAAACAAACAATAATAGAAAATTGCCTATTTGGTGTAGATATTAACCCCAATTCCGTCAAAATATGCCGTTTGCGGTTATGGATTGAGCTTTTGAAAAATGCTTACTATCGTTCCTCTCAATCTTCCTTAGAAAAGAGTGCTTTTGAAGAATTGGAGACTCTGCCCAATATTGATATTAATATTAAATGTGGTAATTCGTTGATTAGTCGTTTTGCGTTAAATGCTGATTTGCGACAAGCTTTAAACAAAACTAAATTTAGTATAGATAGTTATAGAAAGGCTGTACAAACTTACCGCAACGCTGAAAGTAAAGAGCAGAAGCGGGAAATGGAAAGATTGATTAATGATATTAAAGGTAATTTTCAGGTAACGCTGCAAGGAGTTGATGCAAATAAAACTAAGTTAAGAAAGTTAGAGGG
>JBARVL010000091.1:0-11759 GCA_049646245.1 Crinalium sp.
AGTTTTTCGATCGCACCTGGGCAACTTGTAGGTTTAATTGGTCCAAACGGTGCAGGAAAAAGCACTCTAGTCAAAGCGATGCTGGGATTAATTCCTACTGCCAGTGGGTTTGTGAGATTTAATCAGCGCCCTCTCAAACAGCAACGGCAACAGGTAGCTTATATTCCACAGCGAAGCCAGATCGACTGGGATTATCCTGTTAGTGTAAACAATGTAGTGCTGATGGGTCGCACCTTCTTCTTAGGGTTGTTTTCTCGGATCAGTCGTCAGTCTCAACAACTAGCTGAAGATGCTTTAAAGCGCGTTGGGATGTGGGAACTTCGCCATCGTCAAATTGGCGAACTTTCAGGTGGACAGCAGCAACGGGTGTTTATTGCCCGTGCGATCGCCCAACAAGCAGAGATATTTTTATTTGATGAACCCTTAATTGGTATTGATAAAAAAACAGAAGCTTTGATTTTTGAAGTATTTTCTGATCTTAAAGCCGAGAGCAAAACTTTATTGGTTAGTTCTCATCAATGGGGACAAGATTTAGCTAAATATGACAGTTTATTATTATTAAATCAACAGTTAGTTGCGATTGGAATACCCCAAGAAGTAATGACAATAGAAAATATTCAACGTGCCTACGGGCAAGGTATAAGTAATCCTGCCAAACCGTCTCTTGAAACTTTATATTTTTGTTAAAAATAATTAAATTGGATCTTAGATTGCTCAATTATAAATTAACAACTATCACTTATTAGATGCTTGTCCTGCGCCTTGCCATTATAGAAAATTCAAGAAGTATTTGTTATTGCCACCCCAAACTGGAATCGGTGGTAGTGAATTGATAATTGATAATTGATAATTGATTATGCTGGATTGGTTAATTGAACCGCTTAACTATGAATTTATCCGTAATGCGATGATGATGGGCATTCTGGTAGGTATTCTTTGCCCAATAGTTGGCAGTTACCTCATCGTTCAAAGGATGGCACTTTTAGGGGATGTAATTGCCCATGCTGTTTTACCTGGATTAGCGATCGCCTTCTTTTTAGGCATTGATATTTTAATTGGAGCATTTATTTCTGGCATTTTCAGCACATTTGTGATTGCTTGGATTAAATCTCAATCTCGCGTCAAAGTTGATGCAGCAATGGCATTGACTTTTTCTAGTTTTTTCTCCTTGGGTATTACCCTAATTACCTTACTAAAAAGTAAGCTAGATTTAGAAAGTTTGCTTTTTGGCGATATTTTAAGCGTAACAATTATAGATGTTTTACGAACTGGGGCGATCGCACTAATTGTTTTAACCTTTGTCAAAATATTTTACAAACAATTATTATTTTATACCTTTGATCCTCTAGGCGCTGAAGCAATGGGATTACCTGTAAATTACCTTCATTTAGGGCTAATGGCAGCAATTACTCTTACAATTGTTGCTAGTATGCAATCAGTAGGCGTTGTCTTAGTAATATCGCTTTTAGTCGGACCAGGAATAACCGCTTATTTATTAGTTAAAGAACTGCATTTAATGATGATATTAGGTGCGACAATAGGGATGAGTACAAGTATTAGTGGTGTATATAGTAGCTATTATTTAAATATTCCTTCTGGTCCAGCCATTGTCTTATTTAGTTTTGGGTTATTTTTATTAGCAATTTTGTTTAGCCCATCACAAGGAATTTTAACTAGACCAACCTCAGCACATTATTACACCCAAATCTTACGAAAGCTCAGAAATTTGATTTAACTACATAGATAAGCTAACGCGCAAATAAACTTGTACATTTGTAATAAAGAAGAAAAGTTATCAAACCATATTACCCTCCCTCCTCCCTCCTCCCTCCTCCCTCCTCCCTCCTCCCTCCTCCCTCCCTAAAGCCACAAAAGGCAAGGCGACTCGATCACCGATAATCAATGATCAAGCCTATATTTACTAAGTAGGTGGGCAACTTGGTAGTAGCTGATAAAATTTAGCTGAATATTTTCCTAAGAAAAAGTAGTTAATCAAATTTGTGATTCATCGGACTGAGTTTGTATATCCTGATCCAACTGTTGAATAAATGCTTCCAGAATAGCCTCTGGATTAGTGTTGTTAATTTGCAATTGTTCAGACATTTCTTTTGCTAAAACAGGGTTTTGTTCCAACATAAACAATAATTCATCTATAGAAAATTCTTGTGAGTCTTCAGTTTGTAGAGAAAGTAAATCTGGATTATAGCCATGCCCAGGATCGAGATTTTGATGAACATCGGTCGTATTTTCGGCATCAGCATAGATTACCTGTGGTGAATCTATCTCCGCAGATTGTTGTTGTAATTCTTCAGTTTGCCCTGAAATTAAATCTGAGCTAGACTCATTCCAAGGATCGAGATTTTGATGAACATCGGTCGTATTTTCGGCATCAACATACATTACCTGTGGTGAATCTAGCTTTGCAGGTGGTTGTTGTGATTGTTCAGTTTGCCCTGAAACTAAATCTGCGCTAGAGTCATTCCAAGGATCGAGATTTGGATCAACATCTGTCGTATTTTCGGCATCAGCAGAGATGACTGGTGGTGAATCTATCTCCGCAGATGGTTGTTGTGATTGTGCAATTTCTGAAGAAATAACATCTAGGGTAGAGTCATCCCAATCATCAAAATTTGGCTCAAGTGTCATCTCTTCTGCATCAACGTAGACAACCTGTGGTGAATCTAAATCCCAGGTTTGGTCTGTAGGATTTTGTCTAGTGAGCAATTGCATTCCAATATCGTATGCCATAACTCCGATTTCCCCACAGCCAATTTCACCTAGCTGTACCATCCGTGCTGCTAAATCATTATTTGGGACAGAACTTGTCAGTAATCTATCACCCAAGCGGCGTAGCCAAGCCAACCATTCTTCTTGGGTAGTGCGATGTTCTAGGGCATCAAAAAATTTTAATATCCGTTGTTGCTGCCAGCCATGAGCCACCCCTTCAATGAGTTGCATAAATAAATATTCATAATCTGCATCCTCCAATGCTGGAGGAGGTTCATTACGTGGTAATAACGCTGCTGGTGTTTGGCTTTTGCCAGCACCAAACAAACCTTGAAACCCGTTTACTAAAGATTTCCAAATTTCTTGTAGCATTTTGCGCCCTTTAAGCTAAATATTTATAACAGAAAAAATGGGTACAGGTTCCCCGTCCTTTAGCGTAGCGGAGAATTTTTAATTTATTTATCCTACCGGAGGCTGCCCTAGTAAATGTAACGGTTAGGATCGTGTATGGGGATAACCTAAAATTAGGTAGTATCTGCTTCTCACTGCTGCTGTGAATTACGAACCTCTCCATCACAAGTACAGACCTCAAACTTTCGCGCAGTTGGTGGGACAAGAGGCGATCGCCACCACCTTGAGCAATGCTATTAGTCTACGTCGCATTGCTCCTGCTTACTTGTTTACAGGCGCTAGAGGCACTGGTAAAACTTCCAGCGCCCGCATTTTAGCAAAATCTCTCAATTGTCTATCTACTGATGTTCCGACCTCCAGCCCTTGTGGTAAATGTGAGGTATGTCGTGCGATCGCATTTGGTTCAGCACTAGACATCATCGAAATTGATGCCGCCAGTAACACAGGCGTAGATAACATCCGAGAACTAATCGAACGCGCCCAATTTGCCCCCGTACAGTGTCGCCACAAAGTTTACATCATTGATGAAGTCCATATGCTCAGTACCGCAGCTTTTAATGCGTTGCTGAAGACATTAGAAGAACCGCCAGCCCACGTCGTCTTTGTATTAGCAACTACAGATCCACAAAGAGTATTACCAACCATTATTTCTCGCTGTCAAAGATTTGATTTTCGCCGCATCCCCTTAGATCCGATGGCGCAGCATTTAAGGATAATTGCGGACGCAGAAAATATCAATATTACAGACGAAGCAGTTACTTTAGTGGCACAGATGGCTCAAGGCGGCTTGCGGGATGCAGAAAGTTTATTAGATCAGTTGAGTTTATTAGCTGGTCAGGTGACAGTAGAGAAAGTATGGGATTTAACTGGGGCAGTTCCAGAAAGAGATTTAATAGTATTATTGCAAGCGATCGCAGCTAACAACGCTGAAACCGTACTCGATCGCGCTCGTAGCCTCATGGAAAGAGGTAGAGAACCCTTAGTAGTATTACAAAACTTAGCAAGTTTCTATCGAGATTTACTCATAGCTAAAACCGCCCCCAGTCGTGGCGATTTAGTAGCATTAACAGCACAAACATGGCAACAGCTATGTCAAGAAGCTAAAAATTGGGACGTAAACCAAATTTTAGTTAGCCAAAAGCACCTCAAAGACAGCGAAGTTCAAATTAGAAATACTACCCAACCGCGATTATGGTTAGAAGTAACACTGTTGGGATTATTACCATCAGCAGTTACCTATCAAACACCTCCTCAACCTATACCAACTAGCACCACACCCAAAATTGATGCTATTGGCAGCCAGACACCCGCAAAAGCTCCACCACCAGCACCACAGCCTCCACCTCCCCCGACTACCCCAGTAAACAACCCCTCCACTACTCCCATAAATTCAGAGCCAGTAAAAGAATTACCTACTCCACAGTCAATTCCATCAGAAGCAGCGAATGTTTCATCCTCCCAAGTAACCGAAGTTAATTCACACTCGCTTACTCTCGAACAACTTTGGCAGGAGGTAATCGCCAATATACGACTACCTATCACAAAACCGCTAGTGCGCGATCATTGTAGATTGTTAGTATTTGAGAGCAATTTTGCCCTTATAAGTGTTGCTTCCGAGAACTTGTTAAAAGCAGCACAAAAATCTTCTCAACATATTGAAGCTGCTTTTCAAACTGTCTGCAAACATCCGGTTAAGGTGCAATTCCAAGTAGCTGCTCATACACATTTAAAAACAGCTACTGTTCAAGAACCACCCAGGGATTTACATCATGCAACTGAGCCAGTAGCAAGAAATAATGGAAATAATGATGCTACTCCAACCAACAACCCATCGTCACAAGCGGCTAAGGCAATAGTAGAGCCACCTAAGACGAACTCAAAACCAGCTATTACTCCGCCGCTAGTAACGCCTACTAATGAGTCAAAAACAGCTATTACTCCGCCGCCAGAAAAGCCTACTAACGAGTCAAAAACAGATGAAGTAACTAAAGCAGCTTATAGTTTAGCTAAATTTTTTGATGGGGAATTTGTGGAGATAGTGGAAGATTTAGAGGTTAACAAACCTGCCAGATCTCAGCAATTACAAGAGTCAGATAATATAATTAATGCGGCTTTTCTAGATGAAGAATTAGAAGAGCCGCAAAAAGATGAGTATGAAGGCTTTTGATGTTTGGCAGCTATCTAATCCCTTCCCACTAAAAGATTACCGATTGTATTCTTCCTCTTCCTTGGCGGACTTTGCGTCTTGGCGGTTATAAAAATAGGTATTCTTTAAGTGGGAAAGGAGTAATTAAGATTGCTCAGGAACATCTAACCAAACTTCATCTGTACCTTGATGGACAGTTTTAACCCATTTGAGCCGTTTAGGTCTGATAGAAATACGAGCAGTAGTACCAGCTATCACTAGCCACCAGTGGAGCATATAAAGACTGCCTCGTAAGGTTTGCAGTACGGTAACAAAAAAGCTTGATCTACCAGATTCGTGTTTTTGGATGCGACGCAAACCCATGAACATTCCCCAAAACGAGAGGGTTAAACCCATAGCACTTAAGGGAGTTAGTAGCGGTAAACGATGAAGTGCTAGAGCCATAACTAAATCTGGTACAGCAGCAGCCGGAAGGATGTACTGGATTAACATAAACGACAATAAATCCAGCGTTTTTAACCATCCCATGCGATTACTAGCAATTAAACGCCAGTAATCTAAATAGCGTTGGTATCCTCCTTCTGCCCAACGATTGCGCTGATGCCAAAGTGCTAAAGCCGTTGTCACGCCTTCCTCTTGCACTGCTGGAACTTCCACAAACTCAATATCCCATTTATCAAGGTGTAAACGGATAGTTAAATCTAAATCATCTGTGATTGTCTCCTCATTCCAGCCACCACAACTAGAAAGGGCTGCGCGTCGGACAAACTGACCATTTCCCCGTAATTCCCCAATTCCACTAATAGCAATACGCTGTTCCTGAAAATAGCTATCCAGACCCATTTCTGCCATTTGTCCACGAGTCCAGAAGTTAGCAGACGAATTGGCTATAGCTTTACGCACCTGCACCGCACCCACCTGTTTTTTTTCAAAACACGGTAGCACCCGTCGCAAGAAATCTGGAGACACTTGAGCATCGGCATCAAACACTGCCAGAATTTCACCCAAAGTTTGGGGTAATACCTGATTAAGAGCGCCAGATTTACCGCCACTAGCACCAGCAGGACGGTGCATGATATGCAACTGGTCGTATTCTTTAGCTAACTTATCTAATAACTGTGGGGTTTTGTCTGTGCTGTGATCGTCAATTACCCAAAGCTCATAACGATTTGCTGGGTAATCTTGGTTACAGAGCATTCTCACTAAATTGCTAATCACAGCTTCTTCATTTTTCGCCGCGACTAGCAGTGAAACATAAGGCAATTCTGCGGTTGTTTCTAAAAGATAAGGCTTAGGGACTGGGTGAGGACGAGCTAATAACACTCGCACTGCCTGAATTCCCAGTAGGCAGGTTAGACCCAAAATCAACCAGGAACCCCAAGCAATTAAATGCAGACCTATAGTAACGCTCCAAATCACTGTTAGCAGTACAGCAGCTTTACGCCGCCGTCCTGCCACACCCTGGAAAAAGTCGCTTTCTAAATCGTCAGATAACAGAGAGTCGATAGGATCAAACTCGCCGTCATAATTTTTTTCTGCCCAGGAATCCGGCATAGGTTACTTGATTCAACCACCAAATATTTATTTATACCCCTTCATAAGCTGGGGATCAGCTAACACAATACCGTACATCCCTCTCAAACTGATAATTTTCTCATATATTGGCGGTATTGTTCTATTTCTTTAGATTCTAGGTTCACTAATATATTATTATTTCTCAGTTGATTAGCATCGTAGCGTGTCTAAATACTAACTTATTGAAGATGCGTCAGAATGATATTGCTGACGGTTGCAGTTCATTTACAGAAATTGAGGTAGTTTGATCATGTCTATTGACCAACTCCAGCCAGCAGAGCAAGCATTAGTAGGAATATATGGACCTTACTGCCAAGGGGCTAAACGAAATTTTCTACCACAAGCGATTAGTCTTTACCAAAAAGGCGCTCTAGAAGGTGTCCGAAAGATAGAAGGTGGGGATAGCATTCCCTTTATTGCTACTTGGTATGTTACTAAGCTACCAGCAGAACTCACTCGTTGTCGGTTACAGTTTGATGGCAATGCTGATCTCAGTTATGAAATAACTTTGGAAAATTCAAAATATATTAATTATTTGATTGATACAATAACCAATTTTAAGACAAATAAATATATTGATTTTCCACAGGAATTTTACCGAAAATTACTTCGGATGGATGACTAAAAGCTAATTCATTGTAATAACTCAAGCGATCGCTACTGACTTGACTCCTAGATAAATCCCCCAACTTCAATTCTAGGTAGGGTAATTGATAATTGTTCATTGTTAATTGATATGAGGAGTGACGGCATGGCAAATGTTAAGTATTTGCTGGTTGGTTCTACAGAAGCTTACAGTGGTAAATCAGCGACTATTTTAGGCATTGCCCATCAGCTACAAGAAAAAGGTGTTGAGATTGCCTACGGAAAACCCTTAGCCACTGATTTTGGCGAAAATCATAGCGACGCGATCGAAGAAGATGTGAAATTTATTTCACAAATACTCAAGTTGCCAGAAACTCATGTGCGATCGCCTCTTTTACCTTTAAATGAGGAAACAATTCAAAAACGCCTACGCCAAGAAGATCAAATTGACTACCGCCAATCTCTCAAAGATTACCTACAACACCAAAGTGGCGATTTAGTTTTATTAGAGGGCGCAGGAACACTTTCTGAAGGCAGTTTGTTTGATTTATCCTTACTACAAGTTGCTCAAGTTGTTGATGCCTCTATATTACTGGTAGCACGTTTTCACCCTGTAACATTAGTAGATGCTTTATTATCAGCAAAAGAGCGACTTGGTAAATATTTACTGGGTGTCTTAATTAATGATATTCCAGCAGATCAAATAGATAATGTTGATACATTAGTGCGACCTTTTTTAGAACGCAATGGCATTGCTGTTTTAGGAATGTTGCCCCGTAGCTCTTTATTGCGGAGTGTCAGCGTTAGTAAACTGGTACATCAGTTACAAGCACAAGTTCTCTGCCGTCCCGATCGTCTAGATTTGATGGTAGAAAGCTTGACAATTGGAGCGATGAATGTTAATTCAGCCCTAGAATATTTTCGCAAGGGTAATAATATGGCGGTAGTTACGGGAGGCGATCGCACAGATATTCAACTTGCCGCCTTAGAGACATCAACTCAATGTCTGATCCTGACAGGTCATATACCACCGCAATCGTTTATTATTAGTCGTGCTGAAGATTTGGAAATACCAATTCTTTCAGTTGATCTAGATACACTAACTACAGTCGAAATAGTTGATCGTGCCTTTGGTCAAGTACGCCTGCATGAACCAATAAAGGTACAGTTTATCCGTCAGTTAATGGCAACTCACTTTGACATTAATCGGTTAATGAGTCAGCTAGGTTTTTAAATCAATTATCACTTATCAGCGATCAATTATCACCTTGGTTACTGCTCGCTGGTAACTGATAAAAATCTGGGTATGTGCGAACTTAGTATGCAAATGTTCACAAAAGAACATTTTTGCCTCCCCTGCCTCCTCTGCCCCTCTGCCCCTCTGCCCCTCTGCCCCTCTGCCCCTCTGCCCCTCTGCCCCTCTGCCCCTCTGCCTCGTTGTTATTATGTTTTCCGATCGCACAATTAAAAGTATTTACACCGATGGAGCTTGCTCTGGCAACCCTGGACCTGGAGGTTGGGGTGTTGTTGTTTATTACAGCGATAACTGTGTAGCTGAAATGGGCGATGGTGAAGCAGCTACCACAAATAATCGCATGGAAATGCTGGCAGCGATCGCAGCTTTAAAATTCATCGCCAAATCCCAACAAACAGAACCGATAACCCTTTACACAGATAGCGAATACGTCCTTAAAGGAATTACCCAATGGGTTAAAGGTTGGAAGAAAAAAGGCTGGAAAACTTCTGGTGGTAAAGCCGTTCTTAATCAAGATTTTTGGGAAATCCTCGATCAACTTAACTCTGAAATATACCAACAAGGAACGCCTTTAAATTGGCAATATGTCAGAGGTCATGCTGGTAACATTGGTAATGAACGCTGTGATGCGATCGCTCGTGGTTTTGCCATTGGTAAACCCCCATTACTTAAACAGCTAACAGATAATCGCTCATTTGGTTCACAGGAAACCGATGGCAGTAGTAACAAAACGATACAATCTACTTGCTTATCCTCAGACCTCCCTACATTGGATTTTGTCATGGTAGATTCTACGACCTCATTATCTGGTGATACCCTCGACAACTTACCCCGCGAGGCACGGGTAGCTCAACTCCATAACCTGATTGAAACTTTGCGAATTGCTGATGAAGTGGCAGATCAAGGCTATTTGATCACAAGTTCAGAACTAGCCGATCTGATGGACGTTAACGCCAGCGCAGTCACCAGTCGCGGAGACGAATGGCGCTGGCGCAACTGGATAGTTTCACGGGTACGACGCGAGGGTAATCAAATTCTCTGGCAGTTAGAACGTTGGGATCAAACTAACTCTGAATCTGAGCATAACTCCGACCTCGCCACTGGGTAGGAGTACTAAAAGTTGAAAGACAAATTCTTAAAAATGCCAAGGGATCTGCCAGAGGAGAAAGACAAAAGGCAAGCAGACAAAGGTAAAAGGGAAATTCTTCGCTTTTTACCTTTGGCTGTTGATTAACTGGTTGGGAAAAGTCATAAGATTGAGCGATCGCCAATAGCAAAGCTATACGAATTGTTAACAAAAACAAATTTAAGCCCGCAGCGATCGCAACTGGTGCTACCCAATTACCCATTAACAACCAGCTAGACAACAACAGAGATGCAGGTAGTGGTAAACCCTGAACACTCAGCAGCAACCACAAATCACCCCATAATTGACTAGGATTAGAGGCATCTTTGAGATCGAGCGATCGCCCCCACTCTTTCCAAGTTTCAGCCATGCCCTCATACATCCGCACCTTAATTACCTTAGCGCCATCCAAAAACCCCACCTTAAACCCAGCAGCAGCAGCATTACGCGCCAGCGTTACATCATCACAAAAAGAAGAACTAGCACTGTTGTAGCCCCCCAACTGCTCTAACACAGTTCGGCGACATAAAAAACACTGCCCATTTGCCATTACCCGCTCTGAAGTTTGAGTAGTATCACCAGTCGCGCCAAACCTATAAACTAGCGTTAGTAACAAAGCTGGTTGTAACCACCATTCCCCAGGATATTTCAAAATAAATCGTGGTGACAAAGAAACCAGATCATAACCCTCAGCCTCAGCTACATAAAGCAAACCAGCAACTAAACCAGCGCCAGGTTGTGTATCAGCATCAACTCCCAAAACCCACTTACTTTGCTCAGAACTAGCTAAAAAGCCGTTATGCAATGCCCAAGGACGACCTACCCAACCAACAGGTAGCGGGTCATCTGCCATTAGTTGGATGCGGGGATCGTTTTCCTGTGCAGCTTTCACTACATCTCGTGTTCCGTCCTGAGAATTACTATCTACAATAATAATTTCTCGAACTTCCCCACCTTGCTCACTTAAACCAGCTAAACACGGATCAATACGTTCAACTTCGTTGAGAGTGGGAACAACCACACTCACAGCACCCAACATTTCTGGTGTTGGGTGCTGTGGTTGTATAGGCGGATGCCGAGTTGCGCCTTTCAATAAACGTGAAAGTAAAATTAAGGCTGCTGGTGTTTGGATAATTAGCAGCCCTAGTGCAATAGCACCCTGGAGACTTAAGACATCAAGACTCATACGCAGTTGTTTTTATTAGGAGTAATTTTTTAATTACCCCTCACCCCTCACTATTACTTAAGTGCTACTTCTACTGGTGCTACAGCAATTTCAGTTTCTGTTGTAGCTAACGCCTGGGCTGATGCAGGTTTTGCCATCCACCACAGCGCTAAAGCAGGTAAAACACCCAAGAGTAAACCTAAACCAATAGGAACCCAGATCCCCGCGCCAATGCTCATAATTGCAGCAAAAGCAAAGTTACTCAGATAAACAGCTAAAGGCAAACCTAACTGATCTCGCTCCACCACAATTTCCTGCTTACGCCAAAAAATTGCTGCTACACTCATAAATAATGCTCCAGTCCCCATCCAACCAGCAAAGTTTTGGTAAGGCATACCAAAGAAAGCCCCTGGTTGTTGCCATTCCCAAAAAGGAAATGCTGTTTGACTCATCGCGGGATCGAGTACAAAATCCCATGATGTTAGTAGCAGCGCACCTAATGCGATCGCACTAATACTACGAATCAAGCTAGGTTTGCCTGTCTCTAAACCAGCTTTAGCAATTAGATAAGACACCAACCCTAAATAAAACCAAGATAAGGGAATTGTAAAAGGTACTAAGCCCCCAATCTTGTATCCTAAGCCGCTTAGATAAGCGTAGTGACCAAAAGGAAAGCCTCTACTGGTTCCCAACAATTCACTCCCTAAAGAAAGAAATACTGCTGGGATCATAAAAGTCAACCAGTTCCATAACCCTAGAGTCCGGTAAG
>JBARVL010000092.1:0-2259 GCA_049646245.1 Crinalium sp.
AAGCTGCGCCTCAGTTGCTTGAACCAATTATGAATGTAGATGTCTTCACACCAGATGATTACATGGGCGATGTCATCGGTGACCTCAACCGCCGTCGGGGGATGATGAAATCTCAGGAGACAGGTCAGACGGGCGCACGCATTAAGGCAGATGTGCCTTTGAGCGAAATGTTTGGCTACATTGGCGACTTGCGTACCATGACATCTGGGCGTGGACAGTTCTCCATGTCGTTCTCGCACTACGCTCCTTGCCCAAATAACATCGCTGAAGAAGTGATTAAGGAAGTGAAAGAGCGTCAGGCTGCAAGCTAGGAACGGGCATTGGCTCCAGTGATAATGATTGTTGGAGCCAATCACCTATGGAAATCCTTAATTAGTAGTGGATTCACCAACGTCTTAGCATTCAGTCTTAGGCAGATGCCGCTCCGTTAAACCTACCCAAAACTACCCAAATCTAAACTTAATTGGACAAAGGTAGTTTTGGTGTTAACTTCTTGCTTCAACATGGTCTTAGAATGACTCGCATCTAGGTTTGTCCACTCCACAAGCTGACACGGTAGAGCTTACCGCCAAATCTGATTTCTCTGAGCTATGCTCAGTACGAGTAGGAATAAAAACTCCTTCAAACCATCGTTCTATATTTTTAGCTGCGTTTAAATCTCTGTCCTCTGCATGACTACATTCAGGACAAATATAAACGCGGTTTTTTAATGGCATTTTATGCCGATGTTCCTGGCAGTTAGAGCAAATCTGAGAACTGGGAAACATTCTATCTACAATACTTAGCTTGCTCCCAAACTTCTCAGTTTTGTATTCTAACTGACGGCGAAACTCATACATCCCACAATCAGCTATTGCACCAGCTAGTTTATGGTTTTTTAGAAATGCTTTGACCGACAAATCCTCTATCTTTATTTCGCTGTGATTTTTAGCTAGATAGTTGGTTAATTTGTGAATAGCATCTTTACGGATGTTGCTGATTCTGGCGTGTACTTTAGCAAGTTTTCTAACAGCTTTAACTCTGTTGTTAGAACCCTTAACACGCTTACTAGCACGACGCTGTAAACGCTTCATCCGTTTACTCAAACGTCTGTATGCTTTGGGATTGGCGAATACTTTACCATTTGAACAGACAGCTAACTCTTTGATGCCAATATCAACGCCAACCGTAGGACGATTGGGTACAACTAATGGTTTTTCAATCTCATACTTAATAGAAATAAACCATCTATTAGCTTGCCTTGATATGACACAATTATGAATTGCTGTAACTGGTAATGGTTCAGCTAATCTTACCCAACCAATAGAAGGCAGACGTATTCGTTTACGATCATTTTTAATTAGTGGCTTGGCTTTAGTCCCAGACTCCAAGTAAAAAGAATCCCGTTGTCCTTTCTTTTTAAATCTGGGTTGCTTAGACACTTTCTTAAAACATCTATCCCAAGCTGTACGCAAATCAGCAACAGCTTTTTGGGGGATATGTTTGCTAACTTCGTAGTACCAAGAATTTACAGATTTCACCTCGGCTATTAATCGTTTATGTAAATCAATAGCTGTCGGTAGTTTTATTTTTTCGTTCAAAAATGAGTTCGTCTCTAGGATTTCTTTAACTACAGCATTTGCCCAATTGTAGCTATGACGAGCTACACCACAAGACTTCCTGAAAGCTGTTTCCTGTTTGTTATTTGGTATTAATGCTGTTTTGAAACTGAGTAGCATTGTTTACGACCATTATCATGGTGTATATTATTAGTATACCAATATTTAAAAAAACATTCAATGGTTTTTAAGAAAAATCATAAACTTGGTGCAAAACCTTTGGGCGTAGAACCGTTAGATACATCGCCAATCTGCTTTAAGGCTCCTATTGGAGTTAAGGAAAAGCTAAAAACTATCCCCGATTGGAATGAACGGCTCAGAAAATTTGTGAATGAATTAATTGAGGATGTGGACAAATAATAAGCATTGTCCACGTATGGGTAGATTTTAAGTTACAGTTTTAATCCCATACTACGGATACTAATGAAATGAACTACCCTTGGCTACTTAGTAGCCAGGGTTTTTTCTATCTTCTTGCGCCCCCGCTTATTTACGTTGTCGTAGTCATAAATGCGATCGCGTTTACCGAAATTGATCGATCTATTGAATAAAAATATTACTTTTATTAAACAAAGTCTTTCAGGTAATAAACCTTGTTAGAAGGAAATTTTTCTAAATAATTAGCTATTTCTTCTTCAAAGTGTTGAACTTGCTCATCCCA
>JBARVL010000093.1:0-2288 GCA_049646245.1 Crinalium sp.
AGCTAATAATTAACCCACTCCAACGGGGAAAGTGAGTACTTAGCAAGTAACCAATTATTCCATAAACTACCATTGATACCATCGCATGACCGCTAGGGAAGCTGTAATGCTGAACATCAATAACACGTTGCCATAGTTCGGGGCGCGATCGCGCAAACAATTCTTTCAACCAATAGTTTAAAGCACCACTACCTGCTGCGGCGATCACAATAGTGGTTGCTTCTTTGTAACGGCGCTCAATTAGTAACCAAATTCCGATGACTAGAGATACAACTAATAGGGAAGACGGCTCTCCAATAAAAGTGAAAGACAGCATTACCCGATCTAATAATGGTGTATGCCAGCTTTTCAGGAGCAGTAAAATTGCTGTATCAAAAGAGCGACTTTCTTTCTCCAAAACTTGCTCGGCAATCTCAGCAAAGCCCCACATCGCCAGACCAGCAAGCACTAGCCCACCAATACGAATTGTTAACAGTAGTGGCAATAGTTGCCAAGATGTGGCGCGTTTAAAGAGCGATCGCATCCACAGTGGCATTGCGGAAATCATTTGCTGGAATAACTGACGCATAATCTGACAGTTTTGGGGTTTTACAGAGTAGCCCAAGCTTCAGCAACGATATCACTTAACCAACGTCTTTGCGACTGATCCAGCAGGTGATCGTCGGCTAATACTTGTGCAGTTATATCATCTAAGGTCTGACCTTCAGAACGGGCAATAGTAATAACTCCTGCTATAGCTGCGGCAATTAAGTCCTCATCTACAGGTTTATTTCGCAGGGCGACAATTTCTTGATGGTTAGCTGGGATGGGATAATTCATGGCGTATTAACAAAAGCATCAAATAATTTAACAAAATGAGAGAAATGTAAAGTTTTTTAATGATTTCTCAGAATCTGTATCAGGGATTTTAGCGTACTTTTAATCCTTGTCAACTCACTCTTGTGCCGTACTTAATCAAAGTTGAGAATCACTAACATGAAAGAAATTCTGTATTTAGAAGCTCCTACCCCAGATTTAGATGCTGTCCGCACTTGGTTACAAGAGCAGTGGATACCAGAAGAAGGGGGAAAAACCCTCACCCCCGATGGCATCAAGTTGAAGTTAGCACACAGCGATACATCTCACATTGGTGATATTGCGGAGATTTCAGTGTTTGTTTGGTCGGTGCAGCGCACTACTTACCTCAAAGCTTTTCGCACTAGCACGGCTGCAATATCTAGCGAGAAAAAAGTTTTGCAACATTTGACTACGGAAATTAGAAAGCAGTTTCCTAACCAATATCCAGAACCACCGGAGGTTAATTTATCGCAACAATCTATATTTGAGGCTTTGGCTCCCTACTATCCCCTCACAGTTAAATACTTTCAGAAAATGCCCAATGGCGAGTATGATCTGAAGCGGGTTTACTGGTGGGAAAAACGTTGGCGGGATAGTGTCCGCAATCCGCAACAGCCTACGCAGGTTGTTTTTAAAGGGCAGGGGACTGGGGCTGATTCCCAATCACCAATCACCAATCACCAATCACCTAATTACGACTTAATTTATATTGGTGGTGCATTGGGTGTAATCCATGCGGCAGTGATGGCGCAGTTAGGTTATCGAGTATTGCTGCTGGAAAGGCTACCATTTGGACGGATGAATCGGGAGTGGAATATTTCTCGCCAAGAGTTTCAAAGCTTAATAGATTTGGGCTTATTTACACCAGCAGAAGTTGAAAGCTTAATTGCGCGGGAATATGTAGACGGATTTAATAAGTTTTTTGATGGTAATAATCCTAAACATTTAAGAGCGCCAATTTTGTACACTCCGACGGTATTAAATATAGCGTTGGATTCTGAAAAACTGTTGCGGATGTGTGGCGAAAAGCTACGCAACGCGGGTGGGGAGATTTGGGATGAGACGGAGTTTATTCGGGCTGATGTTACGCGATCGCAAGTTGTACTGCAAGTAAAGCACTTAGCAACTGAAGCAGAAAAACAAGTAAGTGGAAGGTTGCTAGTAGATGCAATGGGAACCGCCTCACCGATTGCATGGCAACTCAATGGGGGACGTGCTTTTGATAGTGTCTGCCCGACTGTGGGCGCTGCGATCGCAAGTGGGTTTGATCCAGAAGTTTGGGATGCTGATTATGGCGATGTCCTCAACAGTCACGGGGATATTTCGCGGGGTCGTCAATTAATTTGGGAGTTATTTCCAGGCGCGGGTGAAGAAATCACCGTTTATTTATTCCATTACCATCAAGTACACCCTGATAACCCTGGCTCTTTGCTAGAAATGTATGAAGATTT
>JBARVL010000094.1:0-8314 GCA_049646245.1 Crinalium sp.
GCAATTGAATCATTAATGCAAGTAGGCGATCGCTTTGTGCTTAATGTTTTAGAAGAAGGCAATTATCAGCCGTTAATGAAGCATTTCCTCAAGCGTTTCCCACCTGGTGCTGATCGTTTTGCTGGTATTAAAACTCAACCTGCTGAAAATGGTAGTCCTATTCTGATCGATGCCTTAGCTTACATGGAGTGCCATGTTATGAGCCGCATGGAACTATCGGATCACCATGTTGTATACGCCACAGTTGATACAGGGCGGGTGAGTAAGCCAGATGCGCTGACGGCTGTGCATCATCGGAAGGTTGGAAATTATTATTAGATTTTTTAACGCAGAGGATGATATTTTCTAACTTCCTCTGCGTACCTCTGCGCTAACCTCTGCAATTCTTTGCTTTGAAATAATAAATTTATGACTCCAACTCGTGATGTCCAAGTTCTCCCTATAGCTACAGATACTACAGTATTGCGATCGCGCACGTGGGATCGACTCAAATTTGAAATTGAATATGCTCTCAAACGTGGTACAACTGCGAACTCTTTTATAATTCAAGCTGACAAAACTGCTTTAATTGACCCCCCTGGAGAATCTTTTACTGAGATTTTCATGCAGGCGTTGCAGCAACGTTTTGATCTCAAAAAGTTAGATTATGTAATTTTGGGTCATGTTAATCCTAATCGCAGTGTTACTCTCAAAGCATTACTAGAATTAGCACCACAAATTACTTTTGTTTGTTCTAATCCAGGTGCAATAGCCTTACGTGCAGCAATACCTGAGCAAAACTTAAATATCCTGGTGATGCGTGGGGAAGAAACCCTAGATTTAGGCAAGGGACATCACCTAGAATTTATTCCTACACCAAGCCCTCGTTGGGCAGATAGTCTTTGTACTTACGATCGCCAAACGGAAATTTTATATACAGATAAACTTTTTGGGGCGCATATTTGCAGCGACCAAGTTTTTGATGAAGGATGGACGACTTTTAACGAAGACCGTCGCTATTATTTCGATTGTCTCATGGCTCCCCATGCCCGACAAGTCGAAACCGCACTAGATAAATTAAGTGAGTTTCAAACTAGATTATATGCTCCTGGTCATGGTTCTTTAGTTCGCTATGGTTTGCTGCCACTAACTCAAGCATATCGAGAATGGATTCAGCAGCAACAATCTAAAGATTTAAGCGTGGCTTTAATATATGCTTCGGCTTATGGAAATACGGCTACATTAGCGAGTGCGATCGCTCGTGGTATTACTAAAGCAGGTGTTGCTGTAGAGTCGATTAACTGCGAATTTATTGAACCTGCTGAACTTCAAGCAGCAGTAGAAAAAGCTCATGGGTTTATTATAGGTTCTCCTACTCTTGGTGGTCATGCTCCTACTCCAGTACAAACTGCGTTAGGAATTGTGCTTTCTTCTGCTGATAAAACAAAATATGCTGGTGTTTTTGGTTCTTATGGATGGAGTGGGGAAGCAATTGATTTACTAGAAGGTAAACTTAAGGACGCTGGCTATCAATTTGGTTTTGATCCGATTCGGGTTAAGTTTAAACCAACAGATGCCACACTTAAATACTGTGAAGAAGCTGGTACAGACTTTGCTCAAGCTTTGAAAAAAGCTAAAAAAGCCCGTATGCCAAGACAGCAAACCAGTGGTTCACAAACAGCACGGATTGAACAAGCTGTAGGGCGCGTTGTCGGTTCTATGTGTGTGGTGACAACTAAACAAGAAGAACTTTCAGGTGCAATGTTAGCTTCTTGGGTTTCTCAAGCTACTTTTAATCCCCCAGGTTTTACTGTGGCTATAGCTAAAGAACGAGCAATTGAATCCCTCACACATACAGGCAATAAATTTGTTTTAAATATTCTTGCTCAAGGCAATCATCTCGGTTTAATGAAGCATTTCCTTAAACCATTTGCGCCGGGTGAAGATCGCTTTGTTGGTGTGGCTACAGAAGAAGCAAATAACGGTTGTCCTATCCTTACTGATGCGCTGGCGTATCTTGAATGCACTGTATCGAACCGGATGGAATGTGGAGACCACTGGCTAGTTTATGCCGCCGTAGAAAATGGCAAGTTACTACAATCTAGCGGTGTGACTGCGGTACATCATCGCAAATCAGGGAGCCATTACTAAGCTATTTGAGCAAATTTACTCACCCTATTTCCCAGGCTTGAGCCTGGAAACTAGAAGGCAACATAGGCAACCAGATGTTAGCGCGGGCAAGATGCCTGCGCCTTTGTCGTGGGTAAGTCCTGTATTTATAAATTTATATAATTAATGATAGGCAATATTAATATTCTCAGGACTTACGCACCGAAAGCTTGAAACCTTGATCCCCCCTACCCCCCCCGAAATTCGGGGGGAAAATTCAAAGTCCCCCTTATTAAGGGGGATTTAGGGGGATCTCTGCGTAAGTACTGATTCTATCTTTGCTATGCTGACAGTAGTGAAATCAATATTTATGATCGAATAAAAATATGTTAAGTTCGATACTTTTTTACTTTATTAAAAAAAACCTAAATATGATTAATCTTCCAGGCTATCAAATCAAAGAACTTATTTACGAAAGTCCACAAACCCTGGTTTATCAAGGACTGGACATTGATGACAAACCAGTGATCATTAAAGTTCTTAACGCAGATTTTCCTACTCTTGATGAAATTACTCGCCTAAAACAGGAATATATTATTAGTCGCCATCTTAATTGTCCCGGCATTGTTAAAACTTATAGCCTAGAAAACTACCAAAATAGTTTTGCCTTAATTTTAGAAGATTTTGGTGGTAAATCTTTACGCCAGTTACTCGCAGCCAAGCCAATGCCATTACCAGAGTTTCTGTTTATAGCTATTGCTGTAACAGAAAATTTAATGGAATTACATAGCATCCCAATTATTCATAAAGATATTAAACCTGCAAATATTATTATTAATACGCAAACAGGTGAAGTAAAAATAACGGATTTTTCCATTGCTTCACGCTTAGGAGTAGAAAACCAAATTGTTAGCAATCCCAAATTATTAGAAGGCACTCTGGCATATATGTCACCAGAGCAAACTGGTAGAATGAATCGTTCTGTTGACTATCGGACAGATTTTTATTCTTTAGGTGTAACTTTTTATGAAATGTTGACGGGAAAACTTCCGTTTATTCATAGCGATCCGATGGAGTTGGTGCATAATCATATTGCTAAACAACCAACCCCACCTGCGGCTATAGCAGATATATCACAGGTGATTTCTGATATGGTGATGAAGCTTTTAGCAAAAAATGCCGAAGATCGATATCAAAGTGCTGCGGGGCTAAAGTTTGACTTAGAAAATTGTTTACAACAGTTACAAAGTAGGGGAAAGATTGACGATTTTGTAGTGGGGAAACGCGATCGCGGAAACCAACTTCTGATTCCCCAAAAGCTTTACGGGCGGGAAAATGAGGTGCAAACCTTAATGAATGCCTTTAAGCGCGTTAGCAACGGCGCTACCGAACTAATGTTAGTTTCCGGTTATTCAGGTATTGGTAAAACCTCAATTGTTGCTGAAGTTCATAAACCTATTGTCAAGGCGCGAGGCTATTTTATTTCAGGTAAATTCGATCAGTTTCAACGTCATCTTCCATACTCAGCATTAATTCAAGCTTTTCAAGAATTAATCCGTCAAATTTTAACAGAAAATGCTGAACAAATTACTGTTTGGCGAGATAAATTATTAAACGCTTTGGGCGAACAAGGTAAAGTAATTACTGAGGTCATTCCAGAAGTCGAATTAATTATTGGACAACAACCAGAACTTACGCCCATAAAAGCATTTGAAGCTGAAAACCGATTTAATCGCGTATTTCAACAATTTATCCAAGTATTTTGCCAACTAGCTCACCCTTTAGTTATCTTTTTAGATGACTTACAATGGGCTGACTCAGCATCATTAAAACTAATTCAATTACTCCTTACTAACTTTGATAGCAAATATCTCTTAATGATTAATGCTTATCGAGATAACGAAGTTAGTTCTACGCATCCTTTTATTCAAACATTAGAAAAAATCAAAGCTACTGAAACAACAATTAATCCAATTGTTGTGCAACCTTTATCATTACATTATGTAACTCAGATTATTGCAGAAACACTCAACACACTAGAGGCAGAACAACTTCAACCTCTAGTAAGCCTAGTATATAATAAGACGCAAGGAAATCCCTTTTACTTAACTCAATTACTCAAAAGCTTATACTCAGAAAATCTCTTAGTTTATCAAATTGATAACGATACTTGGTATTGGGATATTCAGGAAATCCAAGCTGTTGGCATTACAGATTTTAATGTTGTTGAACTCATTGCTAGAAGTATTCGCAAACTGCCCCCAGAAACACAAAATATTTTAAAATTAGCTGCTTGCATCGGCAACCAATTTAATTTAGATATTTTAGCCATTGTTAATCAAGAGTCAGATACCGTAACTGCAAACCATTTATGGAGTGCGCTGCAAGGCGGTTTAATTTTACCAATTTCCACAGCTTACAAAATCCCTTGGCTTTTCCAAGAGTCAGAAGCAAAATACTTTCATGCGAATAATGTCAAAGTTGAATATAAGTTTTTACATGATAGAGTCCAACAATCTGCTTACTCTTTAATTCCCAAAGCTGAAAGGAAAGCTACTCACCTAAAAATTGGTCAACAGCTACTAAAAAATACTACTCTTGAATCACGAAAGGATAATATTTTTGCTTTAGTTAATCAATTTAATTTTGCCATAGATTTACTTAATAATCAGTCAGAAAAAATTGAATTAGCAGAATTAAATTTGATGGCTGGGCAAAAAGCTAAGTCAGCGATGGCTTATGAAGCTGCTGTTAATTATTTAAATTTAGCTTTAAATCTCCTTTGTCCTGAAAGTTGGCAAGAGCAATATCCCCTAGCATTTACTATCTATAAAGAGGCAGCAGAAGCCGAATATCTTAATGCCAATTTAGATCCAGCCGAAACATTATGTAATTTTGCTTTGGCACAAACACAAGTTATTATCGATCAAATTAAATTTTATGAAATAAAATTTAAAATACATCTAGCTAAAAACCAAGTTAACTTGGCTTTAGATGTAGGGCTAACAATTTTAAAAATGTTAGAAGTGTCGCTATCTGAAACTCCACCATCAGATATAAACATAGAAAAATTAGCTAATCTTCCTAGAATGACCGATTCTTACAAATTGGCAGCTATGGAGATTTTAATGTTACTCTATTCGCCTGCTACTATTTCTCAAAGCCCTCTAACGTTGCCATTTATTTATACAATGCTCGCTTTGTCTAGCGAATATGGTAATTCACCACAATCTATTTATGCTTATGCTATTTACGGTGTAATTACCGTTTGGCTCATACCAGATATTAATCTGGCTTACAAATTAAGTCAGTTATCTATCCAAGTATTAGAAAAGTTGAATGCTAAAGAGTTATACGCAAAAGTTTATTTTACGAGAGAGATAAATTTTACTTATAAAAAGAAACATCTGAGAGAAACTATAAAACCTTTACATGAATGTATTAGCAGGGGTTTAGAAGTTGGAGATGTGGAATTTTCTTGCAATGCTGCTAATTATTACTGCAACCATTTATTTTTTAAGGGCGAAGCTTTAGATGTGGTGGCACAGAAACAATCAGAATACATTAAATATATTCAAAAATTAGGACAAAAACATCTTCTTGCTTTAATAAAAGTTTGCGCTCAAGCAGTAGCTAATTTGCTGAATAGTCCGCAATATCCCTGCTTGTTAACGGGAGAATTTATGGATGAAGCCAAAATATTACCTTTTTTCGTTGAAGCGAATAATATAATAGCTCTTTTTAATATTTACTATTTTAAACTTTTGCTTAATTTTTTATTTAAAGAATCCCAAGAAGCTGTTAAATATGGAGATCTAATTTTAACTAAATGTGGTGCTGTTAAAGCTGAAGTAATATTTGTTACGCAACATAATTTTTATTATTCATTAGCTTTACTTTCTGAGTATTCCCGCTTAAAAATTAAAAATAGTTTGTCCAGTAAAGTTGAGTTAGAAAAATATTTAGAACAAGTTAGCAAAAATCAAGATAAAATGAAATACTGGGCGGAACATTGCCCAGAAAACTTTCAGCACAAGTATGATTTAGTTGAAGCAGAAAGAGCGAGAGTTGTAGGGGAAAAAGAAAAAGCGATCGCACTTTATGAGCAAGCTATCAAAAAAGCCAAATCGCAAGGATATATTCAAGAAAAAGCGATCGCCTTAGAATTAGCTGGAGAATTTCATTTAAGTTGTGGACATGACCATCTCGGCAAATATTATCTGAGAGAAGCTTATTATGGCTATGTGAGATGGGGAGCAATTGCTAAAGCTAAACATTTAGAACTTCAATACCCAGATTTAAAACCCTCATCCGAAAAAATTCCAGAAATTAAAACCCTCAATACAACTTCATCTAGTAGTAGCAATGCAGATGTTCTTGATTTAAGCACAGTCATTAAAGCATCTCAAGCGATAGCTGGAGAAATAGTTTTAGATAAGCTTTTAGAAAAATTAATGAAAATTATGATTGAGAATGCTGGCGCTCAAACTGGATTCCTCATTCTCAAAAATGAATCTCAAGCTTTTATTGAAGCCAGATTAGTTCCTGAAGAAAACCAAGTAATAGTTCGCCAATCTCCTGTATCGGAAAATACTAAACCATTGCCTGTATCGGTAATAAATTTTGTTGAAAGAACTAAAGAAGATGTAATTTTAATGAATGCTTCCTCTGCTACACAGTTTAATAACGATGCTTATATTACCGCCAATCAACCAATCTCAGTATTATGTACAGCCATTATTCATCAAAACCAACTGCTCGGCATTCTTTATCTAGAGAATAATCTGATTACTGGAGCATTTACTCAAGAAAGAGTTGAACTATTAAAAATATTATCCGCTCAAGCAGCAATATCTCTGCAAAATGCCTTACTTTATCGGGTAGCAGAACGAACAGCAATTTTAGAAAAAGCAAAAGTAGCAGCAGAAGCAGCTAACCAAGCTAAAAGTGAATTTTTAGCGATGATTTCCCATGAAATTCGTACACCTATGAATGCTATAGTGGGAATGTCACAGTTACTTTTAAATACAACTCTCCAACCTCAACAAAGAACTTTTGTTAATACTATTAGCAATAGCTCTGAATCTTTACTGACAATTTTAAATGATATTTTAGATTTATCTAAAATTGAGTCTGGGAAGCTAGAGTTAGAGCAACAATCTTTTAATTTATATCATTGCATAGAACAATCCCTGGCTTTACTAACTCCCAAAGCTATAGAAAAAAAATTAAAACTTACTTATTCAATAGATCCCCCAACTCCTAAAAATTTACAAGGAGATAGTACCCGCCTTCGCCAAGTGTTATTAAATCTCCTCAGTAATGCGGTTAAGTTTACGAAAACTGGTGGAATTAATCTCGCTGTAACTGCGGAGAAATTAGCAACACAAGGAAATGACGAGTCAACTTATGAAATTCAATTTGCGATTAAAGATACAGGTATAGGTATCCCTTTAGACCGGATTCAACAACTATTTAATCCCTTCACTCAAGTAGATGCTTCTATTAGTCGCCGCTTCGGTGGAACTGGGTTAGGGCTTGCTATTTGCAAAAAACTAGCAGAAATGATGGGAGGTAAAATTTGGGTTGAGAGTACATTAGGACATGGCTCAACATTTTATTTTACAATTATTGCTACCGAAACTAGCGAGCAATTTGATAGTTCTAAAGAAGAATCGCAGGGAAAAATACCTCACATTGCTCAACAAGTACCTTTAAGAATTTTATTAGCAGAAGACAATAAAGTTAATCAACAAGTTGCTTTGCTCACATTTGAAGCATTAGGATACCAAATTCAGATAGTAAATCATGGCTTAGAGGTACTACAAGAACTACAGCAACAAAATTATGATGTAGTGTTCATGGATTTACAGATGCCAGAAATGGATGGTATTACTGCCACCCGTTACATTAATCAAGAATGGTCTACTGAATCTAGACCTCAAATTATTGCCATGACTGCTTATGCTAATAAACAAGATAAAGAAAAATGTTTGCAAGCGGGAATGGATGGCTATATTACTAAACCTATTCGTATAGATGAATTGGTGAAAGTACTAAAACAGTGTTATTTATCAATTAATAAAAATGTAGCAGGTTGCAACCGCTTAACATCTCGTCAAGAAATAGCAATTTCTCCCTCTCCTTCTCTAGTCCAGCAGTCTCCAGAGACTACTATAGAGGTTATTGATCTGTATATGTTGCAATCAATTCGCGAAATGGCAGG